>DASXNC010000291.1:0-9397 GCA_036495325.1 Steroidobacteraceae bacterium | reverse complement strand
TAGGCGGGCACGGCGACAAGCAGCGCACCGAGCAGGGCTGCACGGGTATTCATCGGCTGACCTCCCTGGGCGAAGTGCTGGGCGTGGCTGTGTGAGCGAACGCCGCAGCTTCGCGGCAGTTCCACAGCAACGCCTTGCGCCCGGTACGGCAGCCTCCGCCTGTGGCTCAACCGGATGGGGTACGATGACGTGGATTTCGCGCGTGGGGCGCTTTGCAGGCGCGGGCAGAGGCGAGACATGACACTGAGTTGGCGAAAGATTCGGATCTGGGGAATTTGGGCCGCGCCGCTGGTCGGTATCGCGCACGCCGCGGGCGCGCCGCAGCGTCCGGGCACCGAGCTCGGGTTCGCGGTTTTCGAGACACAGTGCACGCGGTGTCATGGCAACCCCGCCGCGGCTCAAACGCGCGCGCCCGATCCGGCGACCATCCGCCAGATGTCGCCCGAGCGAATTTACGACGCGCTCACGACGGGCGTGATGAAGGCGGAAGCCCAGCAGCTCACGGATGCGCAGAGGCGAGGTGTCGCGGAGTTCATGAGCGGGCGGCCCCTCGGCAGCGCTTCGGAGGGCGACGTGCGAAGGATGGCCGGGCGCTGCACGCGCAATCCCGCGCTTGCCGCGCCGGACTCGGAGCCCGAATGGAACGGTTGGGGGAACGGCTTCGACAACGCGCATTTCCAGACGGGGCGCGCCGCGGGGCTCGATGAGCGCAACGTTTCTCGGCTCGAGCTCAAGTGGGCCTTCGGATTTCCGCAAGGCGTCTCGGCCTTCGCTCAGCCTTCGATCGCTTCAGGGCGAGTATTCGTCGGCAGCGACATCGGCTTTTTCTACGCGCTCGATGCGAGCTCCGGCTGCGCTTACTGGTCCTTCGAGGCGCTGGGTTCGATACGCACCGCGGCCAGCATCGCGCTCGTCACGGGCCGTCCCGGCGTGAAGTACGCCGTCTATTTCGGCGACAACAAGGCGAACGTCTACGCGCTCGATGCGCGCACGGGCGATCTGCTCTGGCGCACCAAAGTCGAGGAGCATTTCGCCGCGCGGATCACCGGGGCACCGACCGTGAGCGGCGGGGTGGTCTATGTACCGGTCTCCGCATCCGAGGGGTTTGCGGCGGCGACGCCGAGTTATCCCTGCTGCACGTTTCGAGGCAGCGTCGTGGCTCTCGATGCCTCGACCGGGGAGCCGCGCTGGAAGAGCTACGTGATCCCTGAGACTCCGCGGCCGATCGGCCGCAACGAGCAGGAGACGCAGCTCTGGGCGCCTGCGGGTGGCTCGATCTGGGACGCACCGACGCTCGATCGGCTGCGCCGTGTTCTGTACGTGGGCACCGGCGATGCGGAGACCGCCCCCGCCTCGCCGCGCTCGGACTCCGTGCTCGCGCTCGCTGTCTCCGATGGGCACCTCGAATGGTCTCATCAGGCGACGGCGAACGATGCCTGGATCGGAGGCTGCGGTGGCGCCCATCCGCCCGTTGCCTGCCCGAGACCACTCGGACCCGATCGCGACATCGGGAACTCGCCGATTTTGAGACGGCTGGAGAATGGCCATCGTGTGGTGGTGTTTGGAACGAAGGACGGGCGCGTCGTCGCCCTCGATCCTGACCGCAGCGGCGCCGTCGTCTGGCGCGTTCAGGCGGTGCCAAACCCCCGGAACACGATGGTCGGCGTGCTCTTTGGCGGCGCCGCCGACGCGCAGAGCGTCTACTACCCGCTTGCCGTCGGAAGGATGGTCGCCGTCGACCTCGCAACCGGAGCGATCCGTTGGTCCGTGCCGCTGATCGATGTACACGCGGAATCGGATCCTCCACACCCAAGCGCCTCCGGAGCTCCGAGCCCGAGCTTCTCGGCAGCACCGACGGCCATTCCCGGGGTGGTGTTCGTCGGCGGATACGACGGCAGGCTGATCGCGCTCTCGACGCAGGACGGCCGCAAGCTCTGGGAATTTGATACGGCGCGAGAGTACCGGACCGTCAACGGTGTGAGCGCTCAAGGCGGATCGATGGGCTCGGCCGGACCGACCGTTGCGGGACGCATGCTGTTCGTCGGATCAGGCTACGCTGTCACCCGGGGCATGCCCGGCAACGTGCTGCTCGCGTTCGCGCTCGACCGGGAGAAATGATGGAAGACGCACGCGCTTCGGGCGCCGCGGGCACCGGCTTCGACTGGCGCGATCCATTGCTGCTCGAGGAGCAGCTCACGGAGGAGGAGCGCATGGTCCGCGACGCGGCGCGGACCTTTGCGCAGGAGCGGCTGCTGCCGCGAGTGACGGACGATTACCTGCTGGAACGTACCGACCCCTCCATCTTCAAGGAGTACGGCGAGCTCGGACTGCTCGGCATGACACTTCCCGCGGAATACGGCGGCGCGGGCGCCTCGTACGTCGCCTATGGCCTCGTCGCTCGCGAGATCGAGCGCGTCGACTCGGGATATCGCTCGATGATGAGCGTGCAGTCCTCCCTCGTCATGCATCCCATTCACGCGTTCGGTACGGAGGCACAGCGCCGCCGCTATCTGCCTCGGCTTGCGAGCGGGGAATGGATCGGCTGCTTCGGGCTCAGCGAGCCCGGCGCGGGCTCGGATCCGGCGGCTCTCGCCACGCGCGCGGAGCGAACTCCGGGAGGCTACCGGCTGACCGGTACGAAGATGTGGATCTCCAACAGCCCGCTTGCCGATGTATTCCTCGTCTGGGCGAAGTCGAGCGCTGACGGCGGCGCGATTCGCGGCTTCGTCCTCGAGAAGGGCATGAAGGGGCTCTCGGCACCGAAGATCGGCGGAAAGTTGTCGCTGCGCGCTTCCGTCACAGGCGAGATCGTAATGGATGGTGTCGAGGTATCCGAGGAGCAGCTGCTCCCCGGGGTGACCGGATTGAAGGGCCCGTTCGAATGCCTCAATCGTGCTCGCTACGGCATCGCTTGGGGCGTCATTGGCGCGGCGGAGGATTGCTGGCTGCGTGCGCGCGACTACGGAATGCAGCGCGTGCAGTTCGGGCGTCCCATCGCGCAGACGCAGCTCTTCCAGAGGAAGCTCGCGGACATGCAGACCGAGATCACGCTCGGGCTGCAGGCGGTGCTGCGCGTCGGCCGGCTGTTCGACGCCGGCAAAGCCGCCCCGGAGCTGATCTCGCTCGTGAAGCGCAACAATTGCGGCAAGGCGCTCGAGATCGCGCGCCTCGCGCGCGACATGCACGGTGGCAATGGCATTCAAAGCGAGTACCACGTCATTCGCCACGCACAGAATCTCGAGACCGTAAACACGTACGAGGGAACGCACGACATCCACGCGCTGATCCTCGGCCGCGCGCAGACCGGCCTGCAGGCTTTCTTCTGAGCGGGACCGGCGCGGGGGGATGCTCATGCTCACCGACGAGGAATGCCGCCGCTGCGCCGAGGGTCTCCTCGATGCGGCTCGCACCGGCACGCCGATCACCGCGCTCGGACACACGTTCCCGGGCCTGACGATCGCGGACGCCTATCGCATCCAGCGCTGGTGGCTCCAGGCACGATGCGCCGCAGGAGCGCGGGCGATCGGCTACAAAGTCGGGCTCACCTCGGCGGCGACGCAGGCGCTGTTCGGCGCGGCCGAGCCGATAACCGCACGCATCGTGCCGGCGTTCGAGATCGTCGCGCAGCGCACCGAGGCCTCGCGCGCGCTGGCCGATGCGATCGCAGACAACGGCGCACACGGTGCGATCGTGCTAGGGAGCGACGGCATCTCGCCAGCCGAGGCGGACATTGCCGCGATCAGCGCGACGCTCTTCCGCAGTCGCGAGCGCGTCGAATCCGGCATCGCCTCGTCGGTCATGGGTCATCCGGCTGCCGCCGTTGCGTGGCTCGCGAGAGCGCTCCATGCCGCCGGCGAGCGCCTCGAGCGAAGTCAGATCATCCTCACCGGCACGCTCACGCGCGCGGTGGAGGTCGTCGCAGGCGATGTATACCGAGCCGAGTACGTCGTCTCCGCTCGCGAGCCCGCGGCGCTTGGAGCACTCGAGGTCTCCTTCGGTTGAATCCGGAATTCGCCGAGGACGCCCGGAGCGGCCTCATGTGCCTGCCGGCGATCGCCGTTCTGCTCGTCGGCGGCATCGCGATCGGCCACACGGGCGGAGCGCTGGTTGCGGGGAGCGGCGCCATCTCGGTGGGCTTCGGCTCGTTTCAGCGCTTCACGCGTAACAAGGCCGCTCCAATGCTGCTCGCTGCGCTCGGCATGGCCTTATCGGCGGTCTGCGGCTCGCTTCTTGGAGAGCTCTGGCCTGTACTCGTCATCGCTGCCGCAGTTTGGGGCGGCGTGTGCGGCTGGGCGTTTACGTTCGGAGTCGGGCCATGGTGGGTCGCGCTGCAATGGGCGATCGCACTGTTCGTCGCAGGAGCCTACCCCTCGGGCCCGATCGGCGCGCTGGTGAGAGCCTCACTCGTTCTGGGCGGCGGCGCGCTGCAGTTCGGCGTCGTTGTGCTCGTCTGGAAGCTCCAGCGGCTCGAGCCCGCGGGCGATGCTATGCGAGTGCGCGCATACCTGCGGTATGGTCGGGCGCAGCTGCGCGGATCGCTCGGACTGATCGGCTACGCGTTGCGGACCGGCGCAGCGGCCGCGCTCTGTGTCACGCTCTCTCGATCGCTCGATCTGCCCAACGGCTATTGGGCGCCGATGACCGCGTTGCTCGTTCTCCGTCCGACGTTGCGCGAGACACTGAGCCGAGGCGTCGCGCGCGGAGTCGGCACGCTGATCGGCGCCGGAGTGGCGACGCTCGTCGCCGCCTTTCTGCGTCCCGGAGCCTACCTGACAGCAGCGTTCGTCGTCCTCTTCGCCTGGGGCGCCTATGCGATGCGCCGCGTCCACTATACTGCGCTGACCACCTCAATCACCGCGTGTATCGTCTTCCTGCTTGCGCTCTTCGGGCTGCCCGAACCGGCGAATGCCGTGCACCGGATTTTCGCGACACTCGTGGGCGGCGCCATCGCGCTTGCGCTGGCAGCGCTCACCGGCTCGATCGCTCTCGTGCTTCGCGAGCGCCCCGTGTCGCGATGAGCGCCGGTCGGACCGACTGCGGTAGGATGCGGCGCTCACGCTGTGCGATGAAAGAGGGGGATAAAGACATGGCGATCTCGATCATCCGCGCGCTGATCTGCGCAACCGGCGTCGCTGCGGTCATCGTAGCCTGCGGCGGCAGCACGACAGCCTCGGGCCGCTCCGACAATGTAAGCGCACTCGAGCACGAGGTCTCACAGCTCGAGACACAAGCGGCGCGCCTCGAGGACGTGCGGAATATCGAGCGCCTGCAACGCGCGTACGGCTACTATCTCGATGCGGCCCAGTGGGACGAGATCGCCGACCTGTTTGCCGACGACGGCTCGATCGAGATCGGCCTCGATGGCCTCTACAAGGGCAGGGAGCGGGTCCGCCAGTATCTTCATGCGCTCGGCCACGGGCGCGTTGGGCTCGCGTACGGAGAGCTCAACACGCACATGATCCTGCAGCCGGTGATCGACTTAGCCCCCGACGGGCGTACGGCAAAGGGGCGCTGGCGCGCAGTCATCATGACAGGCGTCTACGGCAAGTCCGCCGACTGGGGCGAGGGTCCGTACGAGAACGACTACGTCAAACAAAACGGCGTCTGGAAGATCGAGAGGCTGCACTGGTACCAGACCTACATGGTGCCGTACCGGGGCGGCTGGGCGAAGAACAAGGACGTGAATAGGGGCATCTACGTCTCGAAGCAGCTGCCGCCCGATGCGCCGCCGACCGAGCAGTACGAAACCTGGCCGAGCGTCTACATACCACCCTTTCACTACCGTAAGACACCGGCGCCATCGGTCGACACCGGCGCCGCAGAAGCCGCCCCAGACGGCGCGGAGGCCGACCACAACCCGATGGCCGCCGGCGCGGGCGGCGATCCCGCGATCGCGGAGCTTCAAACAAACGCCGCCGAGCTCGGACGCCGCATCGGCCGGCTCGAAGACGTGAACGCGGTAGAGCGCCTCGTCGGCGTCTATGGCTACTACCTCGATAAGCAGCAGTGGAATGATCTGGCGAATATCTTCGCGACGAACGGCACGATGGAGATCTCGCTTCGCGGCGTGTACGTCGGCCGCCCCAGCATCCGACGGGCGCTCGAGCTGTTCGGGCCGCAGAACATTGAGCCGGCGCATCTTCACAACCACATTCAGCTGCAGCCGGTCATCCACGTCTCCGCCGATGGCACGCGGGCCTGGAGCCGCAGCCGCGCGTTAAGTGAGCTCGGCACCTATCCACGCATCGGCATGTGGGGCGATGGCGTCTATGAGAACGAGTACGTGAAGGTAAACGGGGTCTGGCAGATTGCGAAGGACCACGTCTACACGACGTTTTTCGCGACGTATGACCAGGGCTGGCAGAACGGCGCGGGCGGCGCGCCACGAGCGAGCGAGAAGATTCCGCCCGATCGGCCTCCGACTGAGCTCTACGACGCGTATCCGGGGGAGTACGTGGCGCCGTTCGATTACGCACACCCCGTCACGGGGGCGCCAATCGTGGTCCCCTCCGAGCTGCGCGTGAGGGCGAACACCGATGCGGCCGCCATCCCTGCGGAAGGCTCGGCCGCTGCCGCCGCGGGCACCGCCGTGCCACTTTCTGCGCCATCAGCCGCGCCGAGCACATCGCCGGAGGCGGACAAATCGGACGCCGAACTGCTCGCGCCGGTGCGTGCGCGGCTCATGCAAATCGCACAGAGCGTTGAGCGGCTCGAGGACGAGCGGGCGATCGTGAACCTGCAGCGCAGCTACGGCTATTTCGTGGACAAGGCGATGTGGAAGGAGACGGCCGACCTCTTCGCAGACGATGCGACGCTCGAGATCGGCGGGCGCGGCGTCTTCGTCGGCAAGCCGCGCGTCCTGCAATACATTACGTGGCTCGCCCCGCGGGGGCTCACGCGCGGGAAGATCCAGAACCACATCCAGCTGCAGCCGATCATCACGGTGGCACCGGATGGCCGGACGGCGAAGGGCCGCTGGCGCTGGCTCGCGGAGGTTGGCGATTACAAGAAGGACTCGCGCTGGGGGATCGGCACTTACGAGAACGAGTACGTGAAAGAGGGCGGAGTCTGGAAAATCAAGACCCTCCACGGGTACTTCCGGATGTACACGGATTACGCGGACGGATGGGCGAAGTCCGCCGTGCCGAACACGCATCCGGAGAAGGATCTCCCGCCGGATCGGCCGCCGACCGTCCTCTATCAGACCTATCCGGCGACCTTCATCCCGCCGTACGATTACCCGAATCCGGTCACGGGCAAATGAGCCAGCGGCGCGAGCAATCGAGGTTGGTTCCCCCGCTGCCGGTCATCTGCGCTCAGTAGATTTCCGGCAGCTCGGGGTTCTTCGCCTTGCGCAGCGCCTCGAGGTGATCGAGCCAGCCTTCCTCGTCGCAATCGTACGGAAGCAGCACACCCTTCGGCTCGAGCGCCCATTTCTTCACGCCCTTCACGGGCTCGGTGTAGAACGCCGGGTCGTACATCGTCCAGTCGTTCTGGAGAACCTTGTTGCCTTTCGCATCGGTCGTCAGGTGATAGCGCTCCACGATCCGGGCGTCAGCGCTGTGCGGCCAGGTCTCGTCCTCCTGCTCCTTGAGCGAGCTCGTCTCGACGACGAGCGTGTCGCCTTCCCAACGAGCCGTCGAATAGCCGTCGCGTGCCGGGACCCGGTCGCCCGGCTGGACGACCTTGCCGGCGAAATCGAACTGGCGAGTCTCGTGGTACGCCTCGTAGACGATGAAAATCGTGTCGGGCCGCTGGACGATCTCCATGGGGTAGCCGCCCGAGAACATCATCGACTCGGGCATGCCGTAGCCGAGGCAGAACTTGCCCGGATTATCATCGCCCGGGGTAACGAGCGCGTGGTATTCCTGGACCTTCTGTTGCGCATCGGACTTCAACGGCAGCTTCACGCCCGTACGGAACGAGCGGAACGAGGACTGTCCCGGCTCGACGTAGGTGCCCCACACGCCCGAGAGGTCCGGGTGCGCGGACTCACCCGCGCGAGCTGTCATACCCGCCGCGAGCATTCCCGCGCACGAGAGCGCCGCAACGCCGGACCCCATCGCCATGTATCGCAGGAAACGCATCGTCCATACCCCTTGACGAGTCAATCGATCCTCCGATTGTAGCAGCGCGCCGCACCCGCTCGGCGGCGGCCCTCGGCCTTGCTCGCGAGCGACCACAGCGCCATTGCAGCCGGCCTTCCGCCCGCACCCGGCGCATTGCCGGCCATCTCGGGCTATAGTCTCGGCTCAGAGCGCCCACGGCCGCACATTGAGGGAGATGCAGATTGAACGCGACCTTGGGAGGAAGACCCGCGTGACGGCCGAGGTGCGCTCGGTGATCCGGCGGCTTGCGGGCAAGATCATCAACGACTACCGCGCCCCGGCTCCGAGCCACTCGGAGGAGCTCTTCCGATCACTCGAAGCGGCGCGGAAGGACGGATCGTCCGGAGGCGAATGGGCAGGGCTCGCCGGCGAGATCATCGCGGCGCTCCGCCAGCACGGCGCGTCGCAGTTCCTGCGGTTGCCGCCGATCATGAGAACTGTCCATCCTCCGATGCGCAGCCTCGGGCGCCGCGTCTGGGCCTACCTCGAGCGCTCGGAGTGCTTCTCTTCGGAGATTCAAAACGCGCTGACGGAGTCTCCCGTTGGGCAGCCGCTGCTGAGTCCTCACTATCCCCTCACGAGCCCGCTGCTCATGCAGCACGGCTACCATCTGGTGCGGCTTCTCGAATCGACCGATTTCGATCTCTCGAGAATTCAGCTGGTGTTCGAGTTCGGCGGCGGATACGGCAGCTTCTTCCGTCTGCTGCGCAACCTCGGCTATCGCAATCGTCACTTGATCTGCGACCTGCCGGCGATGTGCGCACTGCAGCGTTTTTATCTGCGGAACGTGTTCCCGACAGGAGCGCAGGGCGAGGCGCCGACGAATCTCGAATGGCTGTCGGACGGTGCGGCCGGTGCAAGCGCGGAGCAGATCACTCGGCCGGCGCTCTTCGTCGCCACCTGGTCCCTGAGCGAGGTACCGCCGTCGGTGCGGGACGAGATCGCACCGATCCTCCCGCGGTTCGATTACATCCTGTGCGCCTACCAAAGGTCTTTCGGCGAGTACGACAACGTCGGCTATTTCACCTCGCTCGAGCAATCGCTGCCGCAATTCAAGTGGCATCACGCCGAGTGTTCGGTGTACCGGAAGAACTTCTACCTGATCGGGCGCCGCGTCGCGGTCGAACGGGCATCCGGTTGACAGGGTTTGACGCGCGCCGGTAGGCTGCCGCGGCTGCAAACGATTGCATTCTGCCGATCCTCGAAGGGGGAGCTCATGGCCGAGTACGATGGCACGGCGGATCGGGCCGAGAGCCTTGATCCTGAGGCGCGGAGATTCTCGCGCCGCG
>DASXNC010000290.1:0-3509 GCA_036495325.1 Steroidobacteraceae bacterium | reverse complement strand
AGGATCCGGAAAAAGGGGAGCCCCGCTTCGACTTCGCAAACCAGCTCGTCTCGTCTCGGCAGCGGGCACTTGGCGGAATGCGGACGCTGCAGCGCGGTGGGCAAGATCAGACCGAGGTCTTGACGGCGTTCGGCCCGGCGGTCACGACCGGCGGGTTCAGCGGCGCGATGTAGCCGGCCCGGCGTCCTCACCGAAGGCCTCGAGAGCGAGGCTCGCTGCCTGGTCGAGGGTGAGTGCCTCTCCCCCGGTGACTGCCGCTGCGAACTCGGTTCCATGGATGGGCTCGAGGGCCGCGAGGTAGCGATGGCGCGAATGCGGATAGATGAGCCGGCCGCCGATTTCGCGCTCGACGGCTATGACGGCACCCCAGAGGCAGCCCGCGATCTCGATCTGCCTCTGCCGCCCTGCTACCGCGGCGAGTCCGGCCAGGCAATAAGCGGTGTCCGTGACCGACACCGTCTCAGGGCCTTGAGCGAGCGCGTCGATGTAAGAGCGTTTCGCGTCTTCGAGGTCGCTGTGCACCAGGTAGGCGTCGCCGAGGCTGTGGAGAGCCATCACGACATCGTGTGCTTGGCCGCTCGTGCGGGCAAGGTCGACCGCGCGGCGAATCAGCTCGACTGCACGGACGGGGTCGCCTAGTTCGAGCTCGTCCTCGCCCGCGATTCTGAGCGCCCGCGCGAGCTCGAGGCCACTGCCTTCCTGCTCGGTCAGCGCAATGCTGTCCGCGTGAAGCGACCTGGCTTGCTCGGCGTCGCCCGCCTGCGTGTGCGCAGTCGCGAGCCACGGCAGCACCTTGGCTACCCCCTGGTTGTCCCGATCAAGCTTGTAGAGGGCGAGCGCGCGCTCGCCGAAGTCGAGAGCGAGCTCGACATTCGCATCGATCGTGGCGAGCTGTGCGGCTACCCGGAGGCATTCTGCCCGTTCGCGCGCGGGTAGCTCATCGGTACGGTCGAGTGCCGCCGCGGTCCAGCGCACCCCCTCACCATGGCGACCTGTCATCGTCCAAAAGAGCGGCAGCGCGGCAGTAAGACGAAGCATCAGCGGATCTTGAGGCCAGGCGAGGGCAGCCCTGATCGCCTCCCTGAAGTTGTCGAGCTCACGCTGCAAGGGAGCGAGCGGGGGATCCTTGCCGAGCTCGGCCTCGGTGGAAAACGACTCGGCGACGGCGATCGCCCACTCGACGAGCCGGCGTGAGATCGTCTCGCTCTCCCCGGAGGCCTGAAGGCGATCGCGGGCGTAATCATGGATCGTCTCGAGCATGATGAAGCGCTCCCCTTCGTAATTGAGGAGGCAGTTGTCGACGATTGCCTCAAGCGTTTCGAGGGTCGCATCGCACACGCGCTCGGCGGCCGCGAGAGTGCACCCACCGCGGAAGACGGCGAGCCGCCTGAAGACGAGCTGTTCCTCGGGCTCCAGGAGCGCGAAGCTCCACTCCATCGTCGCCCGAAGCGTGCGCTGTCGTTCAGGTGCATCTCGGGGGCCGCGCGTGAGGAGCGTCAGACGTTCTTCGAGCCGGGCGAGAAGAACCTTGGGCGGTAACGTCCTCGCACGGGCCGCTGCCAGCTCGATCGCAAGCGGAAGGCAGTCCAGCCGACGGCAGATCTCGTCCACCGCCTCGGCCTGGTCGAGACCCGCGTCGACCGCCGCAGCCCGTTCTAGGAAGAGGTCGACCGCGTCGGATTCCGGCAGAGGCGAGACGAGGTACTGATGCTCGCCCGAGAGGTTGAGCGGAGTGCGACTCGTCGCGAGCACCTTCAGGCCGGGCGCGGCGGCGAGCAGCGTGGCGACGATGAGCGTCGCCCCGAGAAGATGCTCGAAGTTATCGAGCACGAGCAGGATCTCTCGCTGTCGGAGCCACTCCGCAAGGGACTCCTCATCGGTGACGCCGAGAGCATCGGCGATCGCCGAACGAACGAGCCCGGGCTCGCGGATCGGCGCAAGCGAGACGAACACTGAATTCGGCTGCGCCTCGGCGACCGAGAGCGCGAGCCGCGTCTTGCCGACCCCGCCCGGGCCGACGAGGGTCAACAGCCTCGTTCCCGGTCTAGGCAAGAGCCGGTCGATCTCGGCCCGCTCGCGCACGCGGTCGATAAGCGGGGTGAGGGGGACGGGAAGCTGCGACCGCCGCTGAATGCGCACCGCCGCCCCCAGCGTGACGTCCTGAACGAGGATCCGCCGCTCGAGCTCCTGCAGCTCCATGCCCGGCTCGATCCCGAACTCCTCGACGAGCCCCTGCCGTGTCTCCCGGTACACGCTGAGCGCATCGGCCTGCCGGCCAAGGCGATACAGCGCTCGCATGAGCTGGGCTGCGAAGCGCTCGCGGTAGGGGTGAGCGGCAGTCAACGCCTCCAGCTCGGCGACTAGCTGCGTCTCGCGCCCGAGTGCCAGGTCTGCCTCGATCCGTTCCTCGAGCGCTGCGAGCCGAAGCTCGTCGAGCCGGGCGAGCTCTCCGGGCAGCCGGAGGTCGTTGGCGACGTCGGCCAGCGGTGGGCCCCGCCAGAGTGAGAGCGCATCGCTGAGCAATCCCGAAACCGCTTGCCAGCGCTCTTCGCTCGCAGCCGCTTCGGCGTCGCGCCTCAGGCGCTCGAATCGGGAGAGATCGAGGGCGTCGCCGACCTGCAGGACATAGCCGGGCTCGCGGGTCATGAGCACTCCTGCGGGCAGGAGCTTCCTCAAGCGGGAGACGTAACCGAGAATGATTTTCGCTGCTGTCGCGGGAGGGTTCTCGCCCCAGAGGCCTTCGACCAGGCGCTCGACCGAGACCACTCGCCCGGCATCAAGCGCGAGCAGTGCGAGCACGAGCCGAGGCTTGCCGCCGGGCAACGGAATCGATTTCCCGCCGACGGAGACGAGCTCGAGCGGCCCGAGCAGACGAACCTCGACGGCGGGAGTCGGATCCAAAGACGCCGGGCCACCCCCATCCATGGGCGGATTCTCACACGCCGCTCGGCAGAAGAGGAGGTGCCTCTGCCTTCGATTGTCAACCACGTGCTTGCCTTTCCGGATCCCGTGTGAGAGTCTCGCTTTCCACCAGTCCGTTTGAGGGCGGCTCTTCGGATTCCGTCCCGACCGCCAAGGGAGCGACGACATGCGTGCGCCTGAAGGGAAGCAACCCGACGAAGCGATGAACGCGATGTTCGAGGACGAAAGTCAGCTCTATTACCACCCGGGCATCGCCATCGATTCGGAACAAGCAGCGGCACGAGCGGTCACCCAGCAGGGTGGGGCCAACGAGTCGTACAACTCTCTCGCCGGTGGCTCGGGCGCGATGCTCTGCGGTCAGATGTCGGCCAGTGCGTCCGGGTATGTGTGCGGAATGTGCGGCTACGTCTGCGGAATGTGCGGCTACGTCTGCGGGATGTGCGGGATGTGCGGGTACGTGTGCGGGCAGTGCGGGATCTGCGGTGGCTCATGTGGGCAGTGCGGGATGTGTGGCGGCGGTGGCGTAGGCTGCTGCGCCTCCTCGTCAACCGGCTCCCAAACGTTGAAGGTCATGCTCGTTGACCCGC
>DASXNC010000289.1:0-10373 GCA_036495325.1 Steroidobacteraceae bacterium | reverse complement strand
GCCCCGGCGAGCGGCGCAAGAGTGGCGAGATCGCCGAGTGCGAGCGGATCGACGCAGACCGCTTGCTCGTCATCGGCGACCTGCACGAGACAGAGCTCTGCACGGTACGTTCGCTCGCGCAGGAACTCCGTATCGAGCGCGATCGCGCGCGCGCCCGCGAGCCGCGCAGCGAGCGCGCCGAGGCCGGCTTGATCCGTGATGAGCGTCTGCAATCTCGAAATACCGCGGGCTGGAAGTTCTACGAGCGGTACATTATGCGAGCGCTGAGGCCGGCTCGAAAGAGTTGACAGGCCAACTCGCGCGGAACAGGCACACATGCACATCCACATTCTCGGAGTCTGCGGCACTTTCATGGGCGGCATCGCCGCGGTCGCGAAGTCGGCCGGCCACCGCGTCACCGGATCGGACCGCAATGTGTATCCGCCGATGAGCACGCAGCTTGCCGCGCTCGGTATCGAAGTCGTGGAGGGCTTCGCGCCCGCGCAGCTCGATCCGGCGCCCGATGTCGTGGTGGTGGGCAACGTCATGACGCGCGGGATGCCTGTCATCGAGGCGTTGCTCGATCGCGGCATTCCGTACGCCTCGGGTCCCGAGTGGCTCTCGCGCGAGGTGCTCGCGGGCCGCTGGGTGCTCGCCGTCGCCGGCACCCACGGCAAGACGACGACCACCTCGCTCCTTGCGTGGATACTCGAGCACGCGGGGCTCGAGCCCGGATTCCTGATCGGCGGTGTGCCGGAGAACTTCGGTGCGAGCGCGCGGCTCGGCCGGCCGCCGTTTTTCGTGATCGAGGCGGACGAGTACGACACGGCGTTCTTCGACAAGCGGGCGAAGTTCGTACACTACCGGCCACGCACCGCCGTGCTCAACAATCTCGAGTTCGACCATGCGGACATCTATCCCGACGTGGCCTCGATCGAGAGGCAGTTCCACCATCTCGTGCGCACCGTGCCGGGCAGCGGCTGCATCGTGTGGAACGCCGCGGACGCACGGCTGCGCGAGACGCTCGCGCTGGGCTGTTGGACGCCGCTCGAGGGATTTGCGCAGGCTGGCGCGGAGGGCGGGCGCTGGACGGCGCGGGCGCAAGGCGGCACCGAGGACTTCTCCCGCTTCGAAGTGCTCGAGGAGGGCCGATCCTGCGGCGTGGTCGAGTGGCCGCTCATCGGCGCGCACAACGTGGACAATGCGCTCGCGGCGATCGCCGCCGCACGGCACGTAGGCGTTCCACCGGCGCAGGCGATCTCCGCGCTCTCCAAGTTCCGCGGCATCGCACGACGCATGCAGCTTGCGGCGGAGGTCGGCGGCATCCGCATCTATGACGATTTCGCGCACCATCCCACGGCGATCGAGACGACGCTCGATGGCCTGCGCCGCCGCGCCGGCCGGGCGCGGATCGTCGCGGTGCTCGAGCCCCGCTCGAACACGATGCGCATGGGCGTGCATCGGTCGGCGCTCGCGCCGTCGCTGGCCGGCGCCGACGAGGTGTGGCTGTACGCGCCGCCCGACCTCGGTTGGGATGCCGGCGAGGTGGTGCGCGCGCTCGGAGAGCGCGGCCGCCTCGCCGCAGATATCGAGCAACTCACCGGGGAGCTCGCAAAGACCTTGCGTCCAGGCGACAACGTGCTGATCATGAGCAACGGTGGCTTCGGCGGCTTGCACGGCAGGCTGGCCGCAGCTCTCGAACAGCGTTTCACGAACCGGGCTGGCGCGTGAGCCGGGTCGGCTCGCAAACCGCAACGGCCGGGTGAGCGCGGCAGCCTCGATCGGTCAGGCGGCTTCGGGCCAGGGAGGCTCGCACAGCGGGGCGATGAGCCATGCGCAGCAGCACGAAATCGCCGGAAGAGGCCGAGGGCGGATCGGCGGGCGCGTGCGACGCCGAGATCCCGCTGTTTCCGCTCAACGCGGTCCTCTTTCCCGGCGGGCCACTCCCGCTCCGAATTTTCGAGCCACGCTATGTGGACATGGTGCGCCGCTGCATGCGCGAGGGCTCGACGTTCGGTGTGATATTGATCGCCGCGGGCGCCGAGGCGGGAGGACCGGTCGAGAGCACGGCACCCGTCGGCACGAGCGCCCGGATCATCGATTTCTTTCCGTTGCCGGATGGACTGCTGGGCATCTACTGTCTCGGCGGGCGGAAGTTCCGGCTCCTCAAGCGGCGGCAGCAAAGCGACGGGCTGAACATCGGCGAGGTCCTGTGGCTGCCCGAAGAGCCGGCCATGGACCTGCCAGCCCAGTACCAGCGACTCGGCCGCCTGATGAGCAAGATGCTTCCGGAGCTCGGCGAGCTCTACGAAGCGGTCGAGCAGCGCCTCGACGATGCCGCGTGGGTGGGGTACCGCTTCGCGGAGATCCTGCCCGTGAGCCTGAGCGACAAGCAGGACTGGCTCGAGCTCGATGATCCGCTCGAGCGCCTGGCGCTCATCGATCCACTCGTCCGGCGGGAGACCTGACCGGCCGCGCGCGTTTCAGCCCGCAGTACGCGCGAGCGGTCCGCGGCGCGACTGCCGGCGCGAGTAGAACGCGTACAGCACGATCCCAAGTAGGACCGTCCAGCCGAGGACGAGCCAGCCGACGACGCCGTCGAAGCGGCTCAGCAAAAATGCGAGCGGGCTCGCCCGGTTCGCGACCGAGGTCTCCCTCACGAAGGTGATCACCCACACCCAGGAGGCATGCAGTCCGATGCAGGCGCCGATGTGCCCGGTCTCCGCGCGCACCATCGCGAGTACCGCGCCGACCGCGAACAGACTCAAATAGGCATCGCCGATCGCGAAGGGATGCGCGAACTCTCCGAAGGAGGCGGCAAGGAGCGCCAGGCCGCTGCCCCAGCCGGGCGCGGCGTCCACAGCGTGCGAATGGCCGACGAAATGACTCGCCGCATACAGGAGCGCGGTCAGGATCACTGCGGCCTTCACGCCCGACTCGCGCGCGATGCCGGTAAACATCGCCCCGCGCAGGAACGTCTCCTCGATGAGTGCGACCGCGAAGCCGCGGGCGAGTCCGACGCCGGCGATGGCGAGGAGCGAGGAGGCGCCGAGCGCGACGCCCGGTTTCCACTCGAGCAGTCCGAGGGCGACCATGACCGCGACCACGAGCGCCATCATCGGCGCGCCGAGCAAGAAGCCGAGGCCGATCTCGCGCAGGAACACCGGCGGCGGCGCGCCATAGCCGAGGCTCGCTCGATCGGCGAGCTTGAGCCGTCGCACAACCAGGACGAACCCGACGGCGAAGGCGAGCAGGCCGACCCGGTCGGCGACCCGGTGGAATGGAAATCCGAAATGCGGATAAAGAGCCGCCCAGAGCGGATAGGTGAGCGTCGCGATCGCCCCAGCCGCAGCGGCGAGGAGGGCGATGAACCAAATGAACGCTTTCACGGACGAATGGCCTTCAATTCGCCGCTATTGCACCAGATTCGCGGCTCGCCTGCCGCCCCGCGTGGGGCGAGGATGTGCTCGACATTGCGAACTTCGGAGCTCCGGCCATGGCCTCGCTCGATGCGCGGCAGATTCTGCAGACCCTCGTGCAGGGATTCGACCCCGTGAGCGGAGCCGAGCTGCCGCCAGGCGCAGTGGTGCAGCGGACGGAAGTGCTCGGCGCGCTCCTTACGGCGATCTCGGCGCTGGAAGCGGACGCCGAGCGTGCGCGGCGCGGCGCGCAGCCGCCGCAAAAAATGGGCAAGGCCTGGAGTACGGATGAGGAAGCACAGCTCGAGGCAGCGTTTCGTGCGGGCGAGGCGCTGCCAGCGATCGCCGTGCGGCACGGCCGCACGCTTGCGGCGATCGAGGCGCGGCTCGAGCGCGCGGGACTCATCACGCCTGAGCAACGCACGACGCGGAATCGATACATCACCCGGCGTTGAGTAGTGCGCGCCAGCGCTCGGCGACGGCCGCGAGGCGGAAGCGCGGATCGGCGCTGACGCGGGGCCGATCGCTGCGCCACGTGCGCACTCGCTCCACGTAGGGCTCGAAGAGGCCGCGTCGTTCGGCCCGCGCGGCCAGCATCGGCCGCAAAGCACCGGGGAGCAGCCGCGTCGTGCGCTCGTAGCGGCGCGCGGCCGGTGCGACCGGCAGCAGTTGCCTGGGGTCTGCAAGCACCTCGGCCGCGGCGCCGCAGTCGTGCGTGAGCACTGGCGTTCCGATGGCGTTTGCTTCCGCGAACACGAGTCCGAAGGTCTCAGGGAGAACGAAGTTCGGATAGAACAAGCAGAGCGCGCTGCGCATCTCGGCGACCGCGCGCGCGTGGGGCAGTGGGCCGAGCCACTCGATGCCGCTCGTTCCGGCAGCAGGGCCTCGAACGCCCGCGTCCCGAAAGCTCTTGTACCCGGGACTGCCCACGCACAAGCGCATCCCGGGCAGTGCATGTCGAACCGCCTCGAAGGCATCGAGCGCGAACGGGAGCCCCTTGTTGGGCGAGGAGAGGAAGACGAGCTTCTCCGTGTCGACCGCCTCGTCGCTCGGTATGAGGGTATCGTCGATCGGGTTGTAGATTGTGACGGCGCGAACCCGCATCGCGGCGCCCGCGCGCTCGAGGACGGCCTGCGCCTGCGCACGCTGAAATTCCGAAACACAAACGAGCGTGACGCCCAGTTGGGCGAGCGCGCCCGCTGCGGCGGCGAGTCGGCGGCCTCGCTTCGAGCCGGGGCGCACGAGATCGTGCAGCCACAGGTACGGACGCGCGCCGGGGAAGCGTGCGCAGAGCGGCGGGACCGCGCGCGGGTCGCGCAGAATGATCAGGTGCTCGAGGCCACGCGCCGGTGGGACCGGTGACGTGCCGGTCGAGAGACTTCCCGGGCGGTAGCGGCCCTCGCTCTCCGTGCGGTTGTGCTGCATCACCTCCGCATCGAGTGCCTCGACAATGCGGACGACCGTCGCCTCCGTACCCCCGAGGGCTGCTTGCTCGAGCGTGCGCCGGCTGTACGGGGTGGGGCAGCCGGGATCGAAGAACAGCACGGCGCTCATTGTTGTCGGACGGCAGTATATATTGCGCAGCGCCGAATCAGCGGCAAGGGTTTGGAAGACGCGAGTGACATCCGCGAGGGCCTCGGGGCTTTCTGCAGCCATCATCACGCACAACGAGGCCGACCGCATCGAGGCGTGCCTGCGCTCGGTCGCGTTCTGCGACGAGATCGTCGTCGTCGATTCTCACTCGACCGACGGCACTCGGGAGCTCGCCGCCGCGCTCGGCGCGCGCGTCATCGAGCGGGACTTTCCGGGGTTCCGCTCGCAGAAGGCTTTCGCTGTCGAGAGCTGCCGCAACGACTGGGTGCTCTGTCTCGATGCCGACGAGCGCGTGAGCGATGAGCTACAGGCCGAGATCGAGCGGCTGCGCGAAGGCGGATTCGCCGGCTACGCAGGCTGGTCGATTCCGCGCATCACCGACTATTTCGGGCGCTTTCTGCGCCACGGTAACGCATACCCCGATCGTCTCGTGCGCCTCTTTGACCGCCGCCGCGGCGGGTGGGTGGGGCGCGAGATTCACGAAAACACGCGCATCGAGGGACGCGCGGGGCGCTTGAGGGGGCACCTGCTCCACTACGCGTATCGCAGCCTCACCGATCACGAGCAGCGGATGCAGCGCTACGCGCAGCTGATGGCGGAGGCAATGTACGCGAGCGGCCGCCGCGGAGGTCTCGCGGCCGCAATCTTCCATGCCGGGTGGCGCTTCGTGCGCGGCTACTTGCTCAGGCTCGGCTTTCTCGACGGATGGCGCGGTCTCGTGTTCGCGCTCGTCGAGGCGCAATACGTGCGCCAGAAATACGTGAAGCTCTTTTTCCTGGGCCGGGGTCTGCCGAGTTGACCCGAGTTTTGGATTAGTTGACGGGCGTGACCGTGAGACCGTCGCGTCGGGCGAGCTCCAGCAGCCCGCCGGGGCCGACGAGATGCAGTGCGCCGACGATGACGAAGTAGTCGTGGTCGTCTTTGAGGAATCCCTCGATCTCGGGGATCCAGTGAGCGTTGCGCTCGGTGACCAGCGCGCGGTAGAGCTCGGGAAATGTCTGGTAATCGCTCGAGAGCAAATCTGCAAGCTTGCGCGTGTCCCCGGCTCGCCACGCGGCGAGCAGATCGTTCGTGTCGCGCTCCGCATCGTGCATCTCATCGAGCGTGAGGTCGAGGAACCTGCTTTGCTGCTCCGGGGTGAGATGCTCGAGCTGGCCCAACTCCTCGTCGAGCGTCTCGAGACCGCGAATCTGCTTGCCGTCGTGCTCGGCCCGGCGCTCGATCTGACGCTCGACGCCCTGCTCCTCGTCGTAACCCAGCTTCAGGTACTCGAGGTCCGTGAGCATGAGCGCGACCACCCAAGGCTGAAGCTTCTGCAGCATCTCGATCGGAAGGCCGAGCCGCCCGGCCTCGGTCGCGGCGCGCTCGTAAACCTGTGCACCGACGGCGTCGCGCAGCGTCGTCTCACCGGGAAGCAGACCGTGCTGGAGCATCCAGGCCTGCATCGTATCGGCGTCGAGTCGACTCAGATCGAGCTCCATGACGATCGTGCTCGAGGCCGAGTACGCGCGGTCGAACGCGGGCGGGAGGCTCGACTGGTCGGATTTGAGCAGGTGCACCGACTCGGCGAGGTAGACGGTGTTGTGCGCACCGTGCAGCGCCCAGACCGGGCTCTGCGCGCCAGCCCTCAGGCTGCAGAGCAGGCAGATCGCGGCGAGCGCGCAGCGCATGAGTCGACCCAGACCACTTCGCTCTGCAGCGTGCCATCCGGCCGCAGCTCGAGCGTCCGGTAAGCGGACGGCCGCTCATCGACGGCGAAATCGTCCGCGCGCGGCAGGAATTGCGAGCAGGTCGACGGCGTCCCGAGCAACCGAACGCGTCCGCGAAGCATCTCAAAGCTCTGATGGACGTGCCCGAAGAGCAGCCCCCGCACGTTGCGATGTGCATCGAGGACGCGGAACAGATCGTCGGGATTGGCGAGCCCGACGCGATCGAGCCAGCGGCTCGACATGGCGACCGGATGATGATGCAGGCAGACCAGCGCGTGCCGCTCGCGCGCGCTCGCGAGCGCGGCGTCGAGCTCGGCGAGGGCGGGATCGCTCATTCGCCCCCCGGCCGAGCCCTCCACCGTACTGTCGAGCAGCACGATGCGCCAGGTGCCGAGATCGACGGAGCCGCCGACCGTGAACGGTGCACGGGCGAGCTCCCGGCGCATCGCGGCCGGGATGTCGTGATTGCCGGGCAGGCAGTGCACGGGCACGCCGAGGCCGCCGAATACTCGGCGAAATACGGCATATCCGCTCGGATCGTCCTGGACGAGGTCGCCCGTCGCGAGAATCGCATCGGGGGGCCAGTCGCGCGCGCGCGCGTGCGCGATCGCGCCGACGAGAGCCGGATACGTGGCGACGCCGCGCAGCCGACCGGCCTCGTCGCCGTAAAGATGAGGATCCGTGAACTGGACGATACGCACGCCACTCATCCGGGAGATCGTAGCAGAGGCGTACCCGTCTCCGAGTGAACTCGATCATGAGGCTCGAGCGGCGCCGGAGACGGCCGCGGAGAGTTTGATGCAGTCGACGATCAGGCAGGCACATAATGTAAGGCGCAGCGCCTGATCCTTGGCGAGCGTCACACAATAGGTGGACGTATGTCTCTTCGCGCCCTGTCTCTCCCTGCCGACATTTACCAGTACGTGCTCGAGCACTCTGCCCGCGAGCCTGCGGTGCTCGCGCGGCTGCGCGCGGAAACGGCGGACATGCCCGGCGCGGAGATGCAGGTGAGTCCCGATCAAGCGCAGTTCATGGCGCTCCTCGTGAAGCTCACGGGCGCGCGGCGCGTCATCGAGCTCGGCACCTACACCGGGTATTCGAGCCTCGCGATGGCGCTCGCGCTGCCGCGCGAGGGCCGGCTCGTCACGTGCGACGTGAACGAGGAGTGGACGAGCGTCGCGCGGCGATTCTGGCGCGAGGCGGGCGTCGAGGGAATGATTGAGCTGAAGCTGCAGCCCGCGATAAAATCGCTCGAAGAGATCGAGGCGAGCGAGGGAAAGCACGTTTTCGATTTTGCGTTCGTGGACGCGCACAAGCCGGAGTACGTCGAGTACTACGAGAGACTGCTGCGCCTCGTGCGGCCCGGCGGGCTCATCGCGGCGGACAATACGCTCGTGGTCGCGGGCTCGTATGTTCCGCGCCTCGAGGGTGCAATCGGGCGCGCGCTGCGCACCTTCAACGATCACGTGCACCATGATGAGCGGGTGGATCTTTCGCTGGTGCCGATCGGCGAGGGACTCACGCTCCTTCGAGTGCGGTGAAACGCATATAATGCGCAGCTCCTATGAGCACGCCACCGAGCAACCGCCGCGAGCACAACCCGGACAACCCGCTCTGGCCGGACCGCGACCGTTCGTGCTCTCGAACGGGGGGCGCGAGGGCCGCGTACTCGGGATCGATCGGTTCGGGGAACGTCAGACGGAACATCGAGGAGCTCCTTGGAGCTTGAGCGAGTTGGGCGCAAGCCCGTGAGGAATCCATGGCAATCAAGGTAGGGATCAACGGCTACGGGCGCATCGGTCGCAATATCCTGCGGGCGCTGTACGAGTCGAAGCGAACGGGCGAGCTGCAGATCGTCGCAATCAACGATCTCGGCGATGCAGAGACGAACGCGCACCTCACGCGATACGACACCGCCCACGGTCGTGTTGCGGGCGAGCTGCGCGTGGACGGGGACTCGATGGTCGTGAACGGCGATCGTGTCCGTGTCTTGGCCGAGCGCGATCCCACGAAGCTGCCCTGGGGCGAGCTCGGTGTGCAATTCGTGCTCGAGTGCACGGGGCTGTTCACATCGAAAGCGAAGGCCTCTGCGCACCTGAAGGGCGGCGCGAAAAAAGTCGTCATCTCGGCGCCGGCCGAGAAGGACGTCGATGCGACGGTCGTTTACGGCGTGAATCACGGCGTGCTCAAGGCGACCCACACGGTCATCTCGAACGCCTCCTGCACGACCAACTGCCTGGCGCCGGTTGCGAAGGTTCTGCACGAGCGGATCGGCATCGTCGCGGGCGTGATGACCACGATCCACTCGTACACGAACGATCAGGTGCTGACCGACGTTTATCACAAAGACCTGCGCCGGGCGCGCTCCGCGACGATGTCGCAGATCCCGACGAAGACGGGAGCCGCCGCGGCGGTCGGCCTCGTGCTGCCGGAGCTCAACGGACGCCTGGACGGCTTTGCGATCCGCGTACCGACGATCAATGTCTCGCTGGTCGACCTGTCGTTCAGCGCGAAGCGCGAGACCTCCGTCGAGGAGGTGAATAAGGCGATGCGGGAGGCGGCGCAGGCTATGAAGGGCATCGTCGCGTACAACGAGGCGCCGCTCGTCTCCGTCGACTTCAATCACGATGCGCACTCGGCCGTGTTCGATGCAACGCTCACCAAAGTCGTCGGCGGCACGCTCGTGAAGGTGTGCGCTTGGTACGACAACGAGTGGGGTTTCTCGAATCGCATGCTCGATACGACCGTCGCCTGGTCGAAGGCCGCGTGAGCGTCAAAGTTCTGCGGATGACCGACATCGACCTGCGCGGCAAGCGGGTGTTGATCCGCGAGGATCTGAACGTGCCGGTGCAGGACGGCGCGGTGACGAGCGATGCGCGGATACGCGCGGCGCTTCCGACGCTCCGGTCGGCTTTGGAGGCGGGGGCGCGGGTGCTCGTGCTCTCCCATCTCGGCCGACCCAAGGAAGGCGCCTACGATGAGGCGCTGTCCCTCGCCCCGGTTGCCGCGCGTCTCTCCGAGCTCCTCGGCAGGCCCGTGCCGCTCAAGAAGGATTGGCTCGCGGGCGTCGACTGCGCGCTGGGCGAGGCGGTGCTCTGCGAGAACGTGCGGTTCAATAAGGGTGAAAAGCAGGACGACGAGGCGCTTGCCCAGAGGATGGCGGCACTTTGCGACGTGTTCGTGATGGACGCTTTCGCGACCGCGCACCGCGCGGAAGCGAGCACCCACGGCGTCGCGCGCTTTGCCCCACAGGCATGCGCCGGCCCGCTGCTCGTCGGGGAGCTCGAGGCGCTCGAGCGCGCGCTCGAGAATCCTGCGCGGCCGCTCGTCGCGATCGTCGCCGGATCCAAGGTGTCGACGAAGCTCACGGTGCTCGAGGCGCTGCTCGCGAGGGTCGACCGCCTGCTCGTCGGCGGCGGCATCGCGAACACTTTCCTCGCGGCGACCGGCGTCGAGGTCGGCAAGTCGCTTCAGGAGTCCGACATGCTCGACATGGCGCGCAACCTCATGGCGCAGGCGCGCGAGCGCGGCGCGGAGATCCCGCTGCCGACGGACGTGGTCGTCGCGAAGGAGCTCGCGGCGACGGCGCACGCGGACATCCGCTCGGTCGAGGATGTGCGCCCGGACGAGAGGATTCTGGATGTGGGCCCGGACACCGCCGAGCGTTGGGGCC
>DASXNC010000288.1:0-4260 GCA_036495325.1 Steroidobacteraceae bacterium | reverse complement strand
CGCTGAGAGCTTGCAATGGAGCGGCCGACGCAAACCGCTGCCGGCGGTGACATCGCGGCCGTCGTGCTCACCGGCCCGACCGGCGTCGGTAAAAGCGAGTGGGCCTTGCGACTCGCCGAGGAGCTGCCCGTCGAGATCGTGAGCGTCGATTCCGCGCTCGTTTACCGCGGCATGGACATCGGCACCGCGAAGCCCGACGCGCGCGTGCGCGCCCGCATCCCGCACCATCTGATCGACATCCGCGATCCGGCCGAGGTCTACTCGGCCGGCGAATTCGTGGCGGACTCAACGCGCCTCATTGCCGAAATCCGCTCTCGCGGCCGCCTCCCGCTCCTCGTCGGTGGAACGATGCTCTACCTGCGAGCGCTCGTGCGCGGCATCGCGGATCTGCCGCGCGGCTCCGCTGAGCTGCGCCAGGCAATCGATGCACGTGCCGCTGTTGCGGGGTGGCCGAGTTTGCACGCTGAGCTCTCGCGGCTCGATCCGCACGCGGCCGCGCGCATCCATCCGAACGACCCGCAGCGCATCCAGCGCGCGCTCGAGGTGTGTCTCGTCGCCGGCGTGCCGCTTAGCGCACTGCAGCGCTCCACGCGCAGCCCGCTCGAAGCGCAGCTTCCGCGCTGGGCGCTCGCCTCTGCCGATCGCGCCGCACTCAACGAGCGCCTCGCGAAGCGGCTCGCGCGAATGATGGAGGAGGGCTTTCTCGCAGAGGTCGAGCGGCTGCGCTCGAGGCCTGACCTCACCGCCCGCCACCCTGCGCTGCGTGCGGTCGGCTATCGCCAGCTCTGGGCGCATCTCGACGGCGCGTACGCGCTCGATGAGGCGCGCGCAAGAGCGCTCGCCGCGACACGTCAGCTTGCGAAGCGCCAGCTGACGTGGCTCAGGTCCGACCGGGAGCTCCGATGGATCGATCCGCACGCGCCCGGTGCATTCGAAACGTGGAAAAACGATCTGCGGCGCGAGCTTGTCCGCGCGTGGCCGAGCGTGACAGGATCGTGGTAGACTGCCTTCCGATTTGTCTCGCAAAGCGAGGCACGGAGCTTGCTGGGTCGCACCTATCCGGAAGGGCGTTCGCGACCGTCACTTCAACAATTACAATTCATGAGAACAAGGAGAAATCGATGGCCAAAGGCCAATCGTTGCAGGATCCCTTTTTGAATGCCTTGCGCAAGGAGCGCGTCCCGGTATCGATCTATCTCGTCAACGGCATCAAGCTGCAGGGCCAGATCGACTCGTTCGATCAGTTCGTGGTCCTGCTCAAGAACAGCGTGAGCCAGATGGTCTACAAGCACGCGATCTCGACAGTTGTGCCGGCGCGCAATGTGCGCCTGGCGCCCGAGGAGAACGCGGCCGCGGCGGAGACCGCACCGGAGTGACAGTCTGACCCCGCGCGCCGTCCTGGTCCGCTTGGGGATCGGCGCGCACGTCGATCCCGAGGATCTCGAGGAGCTCACGCAGCTCGCGCTGTCGGCCGGTGCGCGGCCGGTCGCGACCGTGACGGGCAGGCGCGCGCGTCCCGATCCGCGCTTCTTTCTCGGCAGCGGCAAGGCGGAGGAGCTGCGCTGCGTCGCGGAGTCGAGCGAGGCGGATGTGATTCTCGTCGATCACGCGCTCACGCCGAGTCAGGAGCGCAACCTCGAGCAGCACACCGGGCGGCGCGTGCTCGATCGCAATGAGCTGATTCTCGACATCTTCGCGCAGCGCGCGCGAAGCTTCGAGGGCAAGCTCGAAGTCGAGCTCGCGCAGTTGAAGCACCTCGCGACCCGGCTGGTGCGCGGCTGGACCCACCTCGAGCGGCAGAAGGGCGGCATCGGATTGAGAGGTCCCGGCGAGACGCAGCTCGAGACCGACCGGCGGCTTCTCGGCGAGCGGGTTCGCGTGCTCACACGCCGCCTCGAGCGCATCAACCGGCAGCGCGAGACGGGTCGGCGCATGCGCAAGGAGATCCCCGTCCCGTCGGTTGCGCTGGTCGGCTATACGAACGCGGGCAAGTCGACGCTGTTTCGCGCCCTGACGGGCGCCGAAGCTTACGTCGCGGATCAGCTCTTCGCGACTCTCGATCCGACCGTGCGGCGCATCCGGCTACCCGGCGGAACGCCGATCGTGATCGCCGATACCGTCGGGTTCATCCGCGAGCTGCCGCACGAGCTCGTCGCGGCATTCCAGGCGACGCTTACCGAGGCTCGCGAGGCGAGCTTGCTCCTGCATGTGATCGATGCGAGCGATCCGCGCCGCGAGACTCATCGCGCTCAGGTCGACGGGGTGCTCGCGGAGATCGGCGCGGAGCGCATCCCGCAGGTGCTGGTGTACAACAAAATCGATCGACTCGCCACGGAGCCGCGCCTCGAGCGCGACGAGGAGTCGAGGGCGGTCGCGGTGTGGTGCTCCGCGAAACGCAGCGACGGCCTCGATCTGCTGCAGCAAGCGATCGCGGAGCGCCTGGCGCGCGCGGCGCGCGCTGCCCGGGTGCACATTCCGCCGGCGGCGGGCGCACTGCGCTCGCGGCTGTATTCGCGCGGCGCGGTACGCGGAGAGCGCACGCTCGAGGACGGCACCATCGATCTCGCGGTCGAGCTGCCCGAGGTGGAGCTCGAGGCGCTCGCACGCGTGCGGGGCGTGCAGGTGCTCAGGCAGCCTGCGACCGCCGAGGGCGCGGCATCCGATGAAGCGCCTTGTGCCGCTCAGGATGCCTACCTACAATCGATCGTTTGAGATCGTGCGGCGCTCAACTTAACCGATGACATGGAATCGACCCGGCGGCGGCAATCCTTCGGGCCGGCGCCCGGAGCGAGGGGGGACCGCCCTGGACGAGAAGGTCAAACACTGGCAGCGCAGACTCGAGACGCTGCTCAATCCGGCGAGCGAGACGACGGGCTCGATCGCGGGCACGGTCGTGCTCGTGGCCGTTGCGCTGTGGCTTGGCAGCGGCTTCTTCCAGGTGGGCGCCGCCGAGCGCGGGGTGCTGCTGAGATTCGGAAGTTTCGTCCAGGTGCGCGGCGCGGGCCCGGGCTGGCATTTTCCCTGGCCGATTGAGACGTTCAGGAAAGTCAACGTGATGAGCGTCGCGAGCAAGGAGGTGAACCCGACGGTCCTCACCGCGGACTCCGCCCTCGTCGACCTGCGCGTCGATGTTCAATACCGGCGCGCCGATCCGCTGAAATTCCTGTTCGGCGTCCGCGATCCCGAGGAGGCGCTGCGCGAGGCGAGCGAGAGCGCGATGCGGGATGTCGTCGGCCGGGGGCGCCTCGCCGAGGTGCTCGCCGGAGCTCAGCGCGCGCAACTCACGGCGCGCGCCAAGAGGCTGATCCAGGGCCGGCTCGATGAGTACGGCATGGGGATCGAAGTCACGAGCGTGAACCTCGTCGGCGTGGAAGTGCCCGATGCCGTGGTCGCGGCTCAGCGCGATGCGAACAAGGCGGTCGCCGATCGTGAGCGCGCGATCGAGGAGGCGCAGGCCTACGCAAGCAGTATCGTGCCGTCGGCAAAAGGCGAGGCCGACAAGATCCACGAGGACGCCGAGGCCTACAAAGCCCGCATGGTCACGCTCGCCGAGGGCAACGCGTCGCTCTTCAGTCAGATCGAGGCAGCCTATGCCAAGGCGCCGCAGGTGACGCGGGAGCGGCTCTATCTCGAGACCATGGAGGACATACTCGATCGCGCGAACAAGGTCGTTGTCGAGTCGAAGTCGGGCGCCGGCGGCAATCTCATCTATCTGCCCCTCGACAAGCTCATAGGCCGTGGCGCTGGCTCGGGAAGCGATGCCGACGCGCAGCCGGCGAGCCCGCCGGCGGCCTCTCCGCCGACGGATACGGAGAGCGTAACGGTCGAGGGCGATCGCAGCCGGGGCCAGCGCTGATGACCGGCCGCCTCGTGCCCATCGTCGTCGCCGCGGCGGTCGTCGTGATCGCCGCGCTCTCGCTGTTCACGGTGAGCGAGACCGAGTACGCGATCCGCACGCGGTTCGGTGCGATTGAGAATGCGGCATACGGTCCGGGGCTGCACGTGAAGTGGCCCTGGGACCAGGTGGCGAAGATCGACCGGCGGACTCTCACTCTCGCGCACCCGATGTCGACGTTCCTGACGAGCGATGACCGTGCGCTCATCGTCGACTATTCCATCGAGTGGCGCGTGCGAAGCCCGACGCGCTACTACGAGGCGACGGGCGGCGACGAGGCGAGCGCAGGCGACCGGCTGTCCGCGATCGTCGAGGACGGCATCAAAGGCGTCGTCGCGGGGCGCACGCTCGGGGAAGTCGTGACC
>DASXNC010000287.1:0-6772 GCA_036495325.1 Steroidobacteraceae bacterium | reverse complement strand
CTCATTCACAGCTAGGCGGGATGACCTCAGCGGTGGCGTCTCGCGGGAAACAATGCGACGGCCGCGGCGGTTAGGCCTGGAGCAGCCCGTGACGGAGAGCGAGCAGCGTCAGCTCCGATTGATTCGAGACCCCGAGCTTCTGCTTGATGTTGTAGAGATGGGTGCCGACCGTCGAGGCGGACAGCTTCAGATCCTCGGCGATCCGCGCGACGGTCTCGCCGCGAGCGAGGCGCATGAAGACTTCGAATTCGCGCTCGGAGAGCCGTTCGATCGGAGACTTGCCCGTCCCCTCGAGGTCTTCGAGGGCGAGCTTCTGCGCGAGGCCCATGTCGATATAGCGCCGCCCAGCCGCGACGGTTATGACTGCCTCGAGCAACGCTTCGGGCGCACTTCGCTTCGAGAGGAATCCGAGCGCACCCTCGCGCAGCGCACGCCTGGCGTGCATGACGTCGTCGTGCGCCGAGAGCGCGAGCAGGCGGGCCCCGGGATGATGAGCACGGATTCGTTTGATTGCTTCGAGACCGCCCATCCCAGGCATCGCGAGGTCCATGACGGTCACGTCGGGCTCGAGCTCGAGGTGGATGCGGCACGCGGATTCGCCGGAGCTCGCCTCCCCGGCGACGGAGACTTCCCCATGTGACTGCAGCAGGAGCCGAAAACCCGTGCGCACGACCTCGTGATCGTCGACGAGCAAAACGCGGATCATGGCGTGACCGCGAGCGGAATGTCGGCGCTCAAACTGACTCCGTGCGGCTCGCGGTTGCGGACCAGGAAGGCTCCGCCCAGTCGCTCGACGCGCTCCGCGAGCCCGCGCAGCCCGAAGTGGCCCGGGCGCGACCAGTCCGGATGAAGACCGACGCCGTCGTCCGCAATGCGAATGCTCATCTGGTCCGGCGTCGATCTCAGATCGATGTCGACACGCGCGGCCTGCGCGTGGCGCAAGGCATTGATCAGCCCCTCCTGCACAACCCGGTAGGCCGCCAGCGTGACGCTCGGGCCCAGATCAGCAGGCAGATCGTGGCACAGCGACAGCACGATCGCGGGATGTCGCCGCTGCCAGTCGCGCACGAGATTCTCCAGCGTCTCAGCGAGCCCGAGAGTATCGAGCGACACCGGCATCAGCCGCGGAATGAGGCCGTGCATGGCATCGTAGAGCCGCGCCGCCTCCTCGGAGATGAGGCGCGCGGCATCGCGCATCGCGGTTTCCCCTGCTTGCCCGACGATGGCCTGCGCCAGGCTGCGGATCGCGGTGACCGACTGACCGAATTCGTCGTGCAGCTCGTGCGCGATCAAGCGCCGTTCCTCCTCCACGCGTTGATCCACGACGAGCGCCATCTCGCGACGCTCCTCGAGACGCGTCTCCGCCTCGCGCGCCTTGCGCTCGGCCTGCACGTTGTCCTCGACCGCCTGCGCCATCCGATTGAAGGCGGAGCCGATCGCGTGCGCCTCGGCGCCGGCCAGCGGCGGCAGCCGGAAGGTGAGCTCCCCGTGTTTTATGCGCTCCAGACCATTCACGATCACGGGGAACGGCGCGAGCGCGCGATCGATGAGCCAGAAGGCGAGCCCGTTCACCAGGACGAGCATCGTCCCAGCGAGCGCGAGCAGCCGTGTGAAGTCATCCCAGGCATCGAGGATGGCGCGGGAGGCCTGCGCCTGAATGGTGAGCTGCGCGCCATCGCCGAGAGCGAACGTGCGCCTGGCTGTTCGGGGGGATAGCAGCTGCGCGAACCAGGCGGGCGCATCACGGCCGGCTTTGTAGGTGGGCGGCGGCGAATGATAGAGAACCTCACCCGTGCGGCCGCGAAGCACGATGTCGTTTGCGCGCACGTGCCCGAGCTGCCCGAGGAAATTGCGCACCGCGAGAGTCCCCCCCGTCCTTGAGTAGACGAGGGCGAGCTCGTCGAGAAGTCGCGAGGCGACTTGGTTCGCCGCCTCGAGCTCCTCCCGAACGGAGGCGCGCGCGCTTTGGAGCTCCTCGCCGGCCAGCACGAGCACGAAGACCGCGGTGAGACCCGCCACGACGAGATTGAGTCGGGTTCTGAGCTTCATGAAGGACGCTCGAGGGGTGAGGCCGGACGTGCGGGCATGGTACCAAGCAGATGAATTCACGAGACCACTTTTACGAGAGTGCCGCAGGGCGCTGATCGCAGCCGGAGCACGCGGCTAGTGCGCCCCAACGAGCGCCATGCCGGTGGGCTCGCTCGCGCTGATTTGCGTGCCGCTCACGCTCGTCAGCTCGCCTTGGTTCCCGATCGAGTAGGTTGCGACGTGGCTGACCCCGCCTCCGATCACGGAACTGGGACCGGTCAGCACGTATAGGTCGGGCCCGAACGCGCTCTGGGCTACGGCGGCCCCGGTCAGCGAAATCGAGCTCGGCTTGCTCGGCGTGAGCTCGCCAGCGCCGCTGATCGTGTACAGATAAATGCTTCCGCTATTCGTATCGACTCCCATGAAGTTGGCCAGCAGGTACGCGGCTGCCCCTGACCCGTCCACGAACAGATCCACGGGATTGACGTGAGATCCGGTGAGCGTTGCAGCTCCGGCCGGGCCCAGCACTCCCGTATTCGCGATTGCATACGGCGCGACGCTGCCATCGCAGGAGGTACCGACGCAATCGCTGAGCACGTAGGCAGTCTTGCCACTCGGCGCGAAGGCGATCCCCACGACCGACGCCGGTGTCGACACCGATGCGGAGGGGAGCGGCGTGAGCGCGCCCTGGGCGCCAATCGCGAACTGGAATACTGCGCCGGCGTTGTCCACCGCGGCGCCGAGATAGGCGTACGCGCCGGTGAGGTCTATCGCGAGGGCACCCGATGCGAGGCCGGGCACGCTCACGGAAGCCGGAATGAGCGGCGTCAATGTGCCGTTGGGGCCGATCGAAAATTGATCGACAACCGCCTGAGGCTGGGAACCGTTGGGCCCGCTCACAACGACATATACATAGGGGCCGGCAGGATCGATGCTCAACGAGAAGTTCGTGGCGGTCGGCGATGCGCCGGGCAGAAGGATCGAGGCGGGCAAGAGCGGCGTCAGCCCACCATCTGCCCCGACGGCGAACTCAGAGATGGTCCCATCGCCGCCATTCGCGGTGTAGACGAAGTGGCCCGTGGGATCGGCGATGATCGAACGCGGGTCGACGCCGGTCGGAACCGACGGCACATGGAGCGGTGAGAGCGACCCGTCCGCGTTGATGGAGTATTGATAGATCGCTCCCGCAGCCGTGGGGTCCTGCGAGTTCACGCTCGCGACGTATGCGTAGCTCTGCGAGCGAAGGCCGTTTCCCTGGGCCGGAATACCGCTTCCTTGCGACGGATTGCTGTTAAAACTTACTACCACCACCGAGGTGTCACACGCGGTGATGCACCAGACTGCAATGCAGCCCGAGACAATCGCGGCAGTGAGCAGGGACGAAGGCCTGAGCCAGACAAGCCGTCGGTTCTTCATGGATGCGCGCTCCTGCGATCCGGTGCTCCGCGCTCAGCCTGAAGACTCGATCTTCTCGCGTACCTACACGCTTATTCTATTGTCCGCTAGCACCATGACGAAAACGCCGTCGACCGGCTACGCCGAAGCTCAGGTCACCAATTCCACACTACGGCGCCGCGATCAGCACAATGCCAGTAGGCGCGCTCGCCGCGACCTGCGTGCTTCCCACGCTCGTGAGTTCCCCTTGGCTTCCGATCGAGTAAATCGCGACGCTTGGGACGACTCCCGGGGCGTCCGGGCCCGCAGCGCCGCTCAGAACGTAAAGATCGGGGCCATACCTGCTCTCGGCCACAGCGCCGCCGTTCAGCGGAAATGAGGCCGGCATCTGCGAGAATGCGCCCGTGCTGTCGATCGAATACTGATAGACGGTTCCAAAGTCCGTATCCACACCCATCAAAGAGGCGAGCAAGTAGGCGCTTGTCCCGGAGCCGTCGATGATCAGGTCCACAGGATCGACGTGAGATCCCGTGAGCGTCGCCGCTCCGGCGGGACTGAGTTCTCCGGTACTCGCGATCGCATAGGGCGCGATGCTGCCATCACAGTTGGTGTCGATGCACTGGCTGAGCACGTAGGCTGTCCCGCCGTTCGGCGCGATGACGATACGCACGATCAGTCCGCGGTCCTCCGCCACCGGTACTTGTGGGTACGCCGTGAGCGCGCCGTCGGGCCCGATCGCGAATTGAACTAGCTGGTTGTCGTACCCACAAACGGCGCAGCCAGGGGTGGGCACAAAGCCTACGAGGTATGCGTGCGCGCCCGTAGGATCTATCGCCAGAGCACTCGTTGGGATAGCGGGCGGGAAAGAGGGCGCGCTCACATACGCCGGACTGAGCGGGGTCAGCGTGCCGTCGGCGCCGATCGAGAACTGACCGACGCTCCACCCTGCAACGACGTATAGATACGGGCCGGCAGGATCCACGCTCAACGAATAGATCACGGCACCCGATGGCGCGCCAGGCAGACTGATCGTGGCAGGAGAGAGCGGCGTAAGCGCGCCTCCGGTGCCGACCGCGAACTGAGAGATGGTGTTATCGCCGCTGTTCGCCGTGTACACGAAGTGGCCCGTGGAATCGGCGACGATCGATACGGGGTCGACGCCGGTCGGAACCGAGGGAACGCCGAGCGCCGAGAGCGAGCCATCCGCCGCGATCGCGTACTGATAGATCGAGCCCGCAGTTCCGCTTTGTTGCGTATCTTTGCTCGCGATGTAGGCGTATCCGAGCGGGACGTAGCCGTTTCCCTGCGGTGGCCCCGGAGGGGTCCCACCGCCCGCCGACATGTCTCCTCCGCACGCTGCGATGCAGCAGATCGCGACGCAGCCGACGGCAATCGCGGCGACGCGCAGGGGCGAAGGTGGTCTGAACCGGCGAACGAGTTGATTATTCAAGGATGCGCCCCTCCCTCGATCTGGCGCTCCGCGCTCATCGAGACGGCCGCGATGCCCAACAAAGGCGTTCGAGGCCGCCTACCGCTCCACAACGAGCCACCTGCGAGTCCGTTGACCCGCCGACCGATCTTCGCGCAGGATTCAGGATGCTACCCGGCTGGAAGGCCGGGGTCTCAGCGCGGGAGAACAGATGAAATTCAGACCATTCACCGCTCTTTCGATGCTCGCCGCTTCACTGGCCGCAGCACTCGTCGCCGCGCCCGCCATTGCGCAGCTGCCCGTCGGACGCGACCAACCGGCCGGCTCGGGCGTACAGGCAGGCTCAGACGTGCGCGACTCGCTCGTCCGCTCGCTCTGCAAGCAGCAGTTGCCGCCGGCGCAGCGGCGCGGCGCATTCGGTCCGCGCTCGGCGGGACCGTTTCCCTACGCCGTGAAGGCGATCCCGGGCGTCGTGGCGGCAGACGCGCGCTGGAAGCTCATCTGGGTACACAACGGCAACAACGCCGACGGAATCCTCGCGCAGCCCGACGGCAGCATCCTCGCCGCGCAGAATGATCTCAGCGATGTGGTAAAGATCACTCCCGACGGTCGAACGACGGTCGAGTACGTCGACACGAACACGGGCGGCACGCTCGCGGAGAGCAAGCAAGGCACGCTCTACGTCCTCGAGCGGGCGCTCATCCCCTCGGTCTGGGAGCTTGCGCCCGAGCGAAAGATGATCGCCGACTCGTATCAGGGTGAGCCGCTCGAGTGCTTCGGCCGCGGCGCACTCGATTCACCGGCGGCGCTGCAAAACGGCGGCGTCTACTTCGGGTGGGCGGGGCTCTACTACGCAAGTCCACAGGGCGTGGTGAGCAAGGTCTTTGATCACGACGTGAACGACATCATCCTGAGCCGCGACGAGAAGCAGCTCTACCTCGCGAGCGAGGGCAAGATCTACATCGGGAACGTAGGCGCTGACGGGCTGCTCAGCAACGTGCGCGTCCTTGCCGAAATTCCGGGCGGCGGCAATGACGGCCTCACGATCGATTCCGAGGGCCGAATCTACGTCACGGGCTATCCCGGAGTGCGCGTGTTCACGGGCGAGGGCGGGTACCTAGGGACCATCGCGGCGCCGCGCAACCTCATCAGCGTGACGTTCGCCGGGCCCGACAAGAAGACGCTGTTCGCTGTGGCGTACGTCTTCGAGCCGGGCCAGCACGGGTTCGATGAGATCTACACGATCCCGATGATCGCGCAGGGGTACATGGGCCGCGCGAACTAGTTCGCTATTGCGGGCGGCCCGCGGCCGCCAGCGCTATCGCTTCTTGTAGGTCGGCTCGAACATCTTCGTCAGGCCGGCATCGCTCGTGATGACGCGGTATTTGATGAGCCACCGGCCGCCCTGCTTCACGAGCTCATCGTGCTCGCGACCCTGCTCGACGAAGTGTGGCCGCGACTTCACCGTATCAGACTCGATGCCTGTCCAGATGACATCCGCCGTGGCCGTATCGCCGTTCACGTCGATCACGGGATTCGTGAGCAGCATGTGGAAAACCCCGCGCGGCCGCGGGCTGCCCTCCGCGACGCGCTTATACAGGTCCTCGATCCCCTTTGGGCCGCGGCCGATGATTCCGTTCACGTCGAGGACGCCGTCCTGCGTGTAATAGGACCCGAAGCCGCGGTCGCCACCGCCGAGATTCGAGTAATACCTGACCAGCATGTCCTCGATTTGCGTCCGATCGAGCAGCCCTTGCAGCGTCGTCGGACTCTCCGCGCGGACCGGCGCAGCCGCGGCGAGCAGAACGAATGCGGCCGATGCGAGCATCAATCCTCCACCGGCGCCATCCTCGAATCCGGAAAATCCAGGTACTCGCATCGCGATCTCTCCCCTCTGTGTTGGTCGACCCGAACGGGCCG
>DASXNC010000286.1:0-3996 GCA_036495325.1 Steroidobacteraceae bacterium | reverse complement strand
TTTGACGACGCCGCTCACGAGCTGACCGACGCGGTCTTCGTAGGCGTCGACCACCTGCGCGCGCTCGGCCTCCCGTACCTTCTGCACGATGACCTGCTTGGCCTGCTGGGCGGCAATGCGGCCGAACGCGACCGACTCCATCGGCTGCTCGACGAATCCTCCAGGCTGCGCGCTCGGATCGAGATCGTGGGCATCCTCGAGGCGCAGCTCGCGCTCAGGCGCCTCGAGCTCCGTCGAGTCATCGGCGAACACCTTCCAGCGGCGAAACGTGTCGTAATCGCCGCTTCTGCGATCGATCGCGACGCGCACCTCCCACTCCTCGCCGAATTTCTTGCGCGTCGCAGAGGCGAGCGCGGCCTCGAGCGCCTCGAAGATCACCTCTTTGTCGACGCCCTTCTCGTTCGAGACGGCATCGACGACCATCAGAATTTCCTTGTTCACAGCTGCCAAAACCTCCGCGTCGCGGCTCAAAGCGGCGCCAATCGAGCCTTCCCGATCTCCCGGAACGGCACCTCGACGATCTGCCGGTCGACCTCGAGCTCCACCCCTTGGTCCGCCACCGAGCGGAGCAAGCCCGTATAGCGGCGACGACCCTCACGCGGCGCCGCGAGCTCGACAAACACGCGCGAGCCGACGAAGCGGTCGAAGTGGGCGCGGGTGCGTAGCACCCGGTCATCGCCCGGCGAGGACACCTCCAGCGTATAGGAGGTCGGAATGGGGTCCTCGACGTCGAGGCGCGCCGAGACCTCGCGGCTCACGTGCTCGCAGTCCTCGATGCCGATGCCCTCGGAACGGTCGATGAATAGTCTCAACGCTCCGTGCCCGCGGCCCGGGACGTACTCGAGATCAACCAGCTCGTAGCCCAACTGAGCCAGCAACGGCTCAATGAGGGCAACGAGCCGCTCGTGCAAGATCGCCGCCATACGAGAGCTCCCGCCGCCGCCGGCACCTGCCGCGAACCGACTCGCGGCATTTGCAACCCGCTCCATGAGAGCGGCCCGCCCAAAATAAAAATGGGCCATCACGGGCCCACTTCCACTCCAGCACCGCACGCCGCCGCACCGGCGTGGCCCCCCGGCGAGGGGCCCAGAAAAACGAAAAGCCCCTCGGGGGGGCTTTCCACCAACGAGCACGCGGCGGCCCGAGCGGCACCGCCGGCGGGGCCGAGGCCTCAAAGCACCCCACCCACCGAGGGCGCGCATTCTACGGCAGGCGTCCCCGGGCGTAAACATTTTCATGGACTTCGCCCAGGGTGAGCCGCGCAAGCGGCGAGGGACCGGCCGGAGGGCCGCTGGTCTGTGCTACAGCGGCAGCCCGACGTAGTTCTCCGCAAGCGCCGTGAGTGCCGCCTGCGAGGAAGCCAGATAGTCGAGCTCCGCGCGCTGGATGCGCTGATCGAAGCCGCTCGCCTCGGGAAACCGGTGCAGGACCGAGGTCATCCACCAGGAAAACCGCTCGGCCTTCCACACCCTCGCGAGCGCCCGCTCGGAGTAGCGGTCCAGGCCGCGCGAGGACCCGCTGCGGTAGTACTCTGCAAGCCCCTGTGAAAGGTAGTGCACGTCGCTTGCGGCGAGGTTCAGGCCCTTCGCGCCGGTCGCCGGAACGATATGCGCGGCATCCCCCGCGAGGAACAGGTTTCCGTAGCGCATGGGCTCGGCGACGAAGCTGCGCAGCGCCGCGAAGCTCTTCTCGATCGAAACGCCTCGCTCGAGCCTCGCCGCGGCGTCGTCATCGATCCGGCGCTCCAGCTCGTCGTAGAAGCGCTCATCCGGCCAGTCCTCGATCCGCTCCTCGAGGCCGCACTGAATGTACAGACGGCTGCGGGCGAGCGAGCGCATCGAGCAGAGCGCAAAACCGCGCTCGTGGCGGGCGTAGATGAGCTCCGGCGAAACCGGCGGCCGCTCCACCAGGATGCCGAGCCACCCAAAGGGGTAGACCCGCTCGACGCAGTTGAGGACCGCGGCGGGGATGCTCCGACGGCTCACGCCGTGAAAACCGTCGCAGCCCGCGACGAAATCGCACTCGATCGTGACTGGGGTGTGCGGCTCGCCGCCGGAGCTGCCGCGCGCGACGCCGGGGCGGTAGGTCACTCGCGGCCGCCCGCTCGCGAGATCGTGCAGCGCCACGTCCTCGGCCTCGTAGTGCGTCTCGCCGCCCGAGCTCGCCCGCGCCGCCATCAGATCGCGCGTGATCTCGGTCTGGCCGTACACGCGAACGCTGCGACCCACGAGGGCTCGAAAATCCACGCGGTGGCGTGCTCCGCCGAAGGCGAGCTCGATTCCCTCGTGCACGAGGCCCTCACGGCGCATGCGCTCGCCCGCGCCCACCGCATCGAGTAGCTGGGCGGTGCCCTCCTCGATGATCCCCGCGCGGATGCGCGAGAGGACATGCTCGGCGCTACGCCGCTCGAGGACGAGGTTCGCGATCCCCTCCCTGGCGAGCAGCTGCCCGAGCAGCAAGCCCGACGGACCGGCGCCGATGATCGCGACCTGCGTGCGCATGCGTTACTCGCGAGGTTGCGCGGGGTGCTGCCGCCCGCCGTGGGGACGCGCGCCTCGCTCAGCGCTCGATCTTGAACTGGCCGAACGAGACGCCGAGCTCCCAGCCGCGGCCCCTCGCCTTGAGCGCGAGCGACACCTCGCCTTTCGTGAGCACCTCGCCCTGGGCGGACTTCAGCGCACCCGCCTGCGCCTCGGCCCGCGCATAGGCGCCGAGAATCTCCTCGATGCTCGACACACTGGAGAACTCCCCATGCCCGGTCTCTACCGACTTCCCGACGGTGAGACCGCCTCCCTTGGCTTCGAGCTTGACCCGCATCGAGCGGCCGTCGGAGCAGTGAACGACACCTTGACCCTTTGCCGTTTGATAGAAGGCCGACCACCCCTCCATCGTGAAGTCCATCGTGCACTTCAAGCTCGCGTCGGCATGCGCGGGTGGGGTGTGCAGCGCGAGCGCGACGGCAGCCGCGGCGCTCGCGAGCACGAAAGTGGTCCGGAAACACAGTCTGTCGAGGATTTTGAGCATGTCATAGTCTCCGAAAATGCGCACCGCTCAGGCGGTCGCCTTGAGCGGCTCATCGACCAGGCTTCCGGGCCGGCCGGTATTCACGAGTACCGCCTGCTTGCGCATGAACGAGGTGAGGCCCGGGCCGCGGCCGCCCATCCCGGAGAATTTGAAGGATTGCCACTCCGCGACGCCGAACCCGGCGAACGTAAGGAAGGTGTCCTGCACGCTCACGACCCCCGCCTCGAGCCGATCGGCGATGCGGCGCGCCTCGACTTCCGAACCGGCGATCACTGCGGCCGAGAGCCCGTAGTACGTATCGTTCGCGAGCCGGATCGCCTCTTCCTCGCTCGCGTAGCGCATGATTGGCATCACCGGCCCGAACGTCTCGTCGCGCATGATGCTCATGTCGTGACGCACGTCGACGAGCACGGTCGGGTACATGTAGAGCCCGCCGCCGAGATTGACGGACTTGCCGCCGCAGGCGAGCTTCGCGCCCTTGGCGAGGGCATCGTCGATGTGGCCATCGACGATCTCGGCCTGTCGCGCCGAGATGAACGGGCCGATCTGACCGCGGCGCGGGTCCGGATAGTTGAGCTCGACGCGTGCGGACTGCCCGACCAGTCGCTCGACGAAGGCGTCGTGCACGGACTCGTGCACGTAGACGCGCTCGATCGAGAAGCATACTTGCCCGGTGCTCGTCGCCGCGCCGCGCAAGACGGCGGTCGCTGCACGGTCGAGATCGGCGCTCGCGGTCACGATCACCGGGTCCTTGCCGCCGAGCTCGAGCATTGCGGGAATGAAACGCTTCGCGCAGGCCTCGGCGACTTTACGGCCGTTCGGCACGCTGCCGGTGAAGTTGACGATGTCCACGTGCTCGATGATCGCCTGGCCGGTTTCGGCATCGCCGACCACGAAGGTCAACACCTCCGCGAGCTCGGGGACCTCGGCGATCGTCTGCATCATCGGCCGCACGAAGCGCGGCGCGACCTC
>DASXNC010000285.1:0-4988 GCA_036495325.1 Steroidobacteraceae bacterium | reverse complement strand
GGTTGAAGACCTCGGCGATGCCGGTCGAGAATCCCTCGTCGTTTGGCAGGCCGACGAAGAGCACCTCGTCCGAGAGCGAGAGGACGGGCGTGCTGACGATCGATGGGTCAGGCGCCTCTCCCGCCGGGACTTCCGCAGCGCCGTCGGTGTTGAAGTCGAATGCCCCCCCGACCTCAAAGGGAAACACGCTCGGCGTTGCGCCCACGACGTGAGCGGCGCTGACGGACACTTCGGTACCGAATGAGAATGTGCTGAAGTCTCCCGCACAGTCAGGAGCGGGCGTTGCGATCTTCGTCTGCCGCTCCCACACGCCGCCTTGCGGTGCGTATACGTACACGGCACCTGAGGAAGGCGGGAAGCAATCGTTGCTCGCGCTCGAGTCGGCAGAGGGCGCGCCGACGACGATCCGCCCGGCCGAGACCGCTACGGCGGCACCGAACGAAGGACCCGTCCGCTCGTCCGTCGGGGCGAGCGTCTGCTGCGCGCGCCAGAGGGTGCCTCGCTGTACGTAGACGAATGCCGCACCGCGTCCCTCGAAGTCTCCCGTCGCACCGATCACGAGCGTCCCGCCGGCTACGGCAATCGCTCCGCCGAAATAATCGGCGCCCGCCGCAGCGTTCGGTGCGAGCGTCTGAACCGGATGCCAGACGCCGTTCAAATCCGGTTCGAAGACGAACACCGCGCCGGGCCCGTCGTACGGCGCGCCGACGAAGATCGTCGCGTTGCCCACTGCAAGTCCGCCATCGAATTGCGTCTTGGCGGGAGGCACGATTTTTTGTATCTGGCTCCAGCCCGCTGCCGTACGGTGAAACACATAAATGCCGCTGTCAGCCTGTACTGCCGCGAGGTCGCCCAGTAGCGCCACGCGCTCACCAAAGAAGTCACCCGTTGCCGCGTCGGTCGCGCGCAGCGTCCCCGTACGCACCCAGGAACCGGAGCCATCGGTGAAGATCGCGACGGCCCCCTCGTCCGCAGTGGCGGCAGCTCGCGCGTCCGGATACCCCGGCATCCCGATCAGCGCCGTGCCGTGATCGACCACAAGCGCCGCTCCAAAGAAGAGCGTCGCGGGCGGGGAGTCGGGCACCGGAAACATCTCCTGTTGCGTCGGCCCGAGCGTCTGTACCGGCGCGATGGGTACCCACCCCGGAGGAACGGATTGCGCGAAAGTTGGAGCGCCGGCTGCGCTCAGAGCCCCGATTCCGGCGAACAGCCGCAGCGTCCTGCCGATCCCTGTAGTCATCGTTGCTTCTCCCTAAGAGCCGTCAGGGAGCCGCAACCTCCGTGCCCGGTTATGTGCGACGGGCGGAGAGGATCGGGCGGGTCGCGTTGGGCGCCAGGCCGGACGCGGCGTCAGGCGGATTGATGATGTTTGAGACGCGCGAGACCGCCGGGCAGCGAGTACGCCGACTGGAATCCGCGCGCTTGGAGCTCCTGCGCGCCAGCGAGGCTGCGCTTACCGCTCGCGCAGACGAGCAGGTATTTCCCGCGGGAGTCGAGCCCGCGTGCTCCCGCGCCCGACTCGCTCAGAACAAGCTCGAGCAGCGTGTGCAGCGGGATCTCGCGAACCGGGCTTGCCGGCAGGGGCGACGCGCGAACCTCGTGAGGCTCGCGCACGTCGATGAGCGTGAAACCCTGCTCGATCGCCGCGCCGAGATCGTCGAATTCGAGCTCGATGGCGCTGCGATCGCGGCCGGATTCGACCGGACCAAGCCTGACGCACGTGCCGTCGCGGCAGGCTGCAGCGCGCCGGGTGCGCACGCGGGCCACCGAATGGGTGAGCAGATCGACCACGAGCAGCTCATCGCCAAGCTGACCGGGCAGATCGAGCAGCACTTTCAGCGCTTCGAGCGCCTGCAGACTTCCAAAGAGTCCCGGCACCGGACCGAGCACTCCCGCCTCCGCGCAATTGCCGACGAGGCCGTCGCGCGTCGCCTCCGGCCAGATGCATCGCAGACACGCACCACCCCGGTCGGCTCGCACGACCTGCAGCTGTCCTTCGAACTGATAGACGCTCGAGAGGATGACCGGCTTGCCGAGGCGCACGGCGAGATCGTTGAGCAGGAATTTCGTAGCGAAATTGTCCGTGCAATCGATCGCGAGATCGCAGGACTCGACGAGCGCCGGACCGTTCGCCGCGTCAAAACGCAAGGGATGCACGCGGACGTCGACATCGGGATTCAGCGCGCGCAGCCGCTCCGCGGCGAGTTCCGCTTTCAAACGACCGCAGTCCGCGAGCGCATAGAGCGTCTGGCGGTGCAGGTTCGAGGGCTCGAGGCGGTCGCCGTCGACGATGGCGATCTGCCCCACGCCCGCGCCGCCGAGATACGTGAGAACGGGCACGCCGAGGCCGCCGGCGCCCACCACGAGCACGCGACTGCGCCTGAGCCGCGCCTGCCCCTCGGGGCCGACCTCCTTGAGCGCCATCTGACGGGAGTAGTCAGGTACGAGAGCCGGAGTCCGGTTCGGCGCGGGTGCGGGCGCCGCGTGATCGTGTTCGTGCACGTGCGCGTGGTGGTGGTCGGGAGCGGCCGCGACTTCGTGCTCGGCGCCTGCGCCGGCGGCCGCGCAGCGCTCGCAATTCACCCAGCCCGAGTCGCCGTCCTCGTAATGCTCCTTTTTCCAGATCGGCAGCCGGTGCTTCACCTCGTCGATGATGTAGCGGCAGGCAAGGAATGCCTCGTGGCGATGGCGCGCGCTCACACCGACCCAGACGGCCATGTCGCCGAGCGCCAGGTCACCCACCCGGTGCACACAGGCGACGCGCTCGACTCCGAAGCGCTCGAGGGCCTCCGCAAGGACGCGCTCCCCTTCCTTCACTGCGAGCGGCTCGAACGCTTCGTACTCGAGGCGCCTCACGCGCCGGCCCTCGTTGTGATCGCGAACCCAGCCCTCGAAGCTCGCGTAACCCCCGCAGGAGCGGTCGGCGAGCGAGGCGCGCAGTGCGGTCGGGTCGACCGGATCGGCGCTGAGACGAAAAACCTTGTCGGGCATGGCGTTCTTGGAGTCGGGGCTCAACCACCGGCGACCGGTGGAATGAAGACGACGGCATCACCCTCGTCGAGCGGCTGCGACCAGTCGCCGAACTCCGCATTGACGGCCACGCGCAGCATCTCGGGCGCGAGCGAGAACGGGTGACGCCTGCGCAGCTCCTCGTAGAGCTCGCGGGGCGTGCGGGCCCCGGTCGAGACCGTCTCGGCGCTGCGCCCGGCCTGCTCGCGAAGCAGCGCGTAATACTGCACCTTGATCTGCCGCGCGGCTGCCGGGGCCGATTCGTCAGGGCGGATGGCGGGGGCGCCGCGGGCGGGCTGAAGCTCGGCGGAGCCCGGGGTTGTGCCGGCGGACGATCCGGCCGCGCCGGGTGAACGCAGCACCCGGTACAGCGCAGAGCCGTACTCGTTCGGCGTGTTCACGTTGTCGAGCGCACCAGGCTCGGGCTGATCGAGCAGCGCGGTGTCGGCCCGGATCAGGAACTTACGCGGGCAGTCGTATCCGGCCGCCACGTGGTCCAGAACCGCCCCGCGGCTCGAAGGCTCGTAAATGGCGCACAGCGGCTCGGGGAGGCCGTCGTGGCTCGATCGATAGGCCGTCGCCTGCCGCTCCGGCCGGCGCGAGGCCAGGAGGTGCTCGAGCGTTTGGGCGTCGAGCAAGGGTAGATCGCAGGCGAGGACGAGCCAGGCGGCCTCTGGATGGCGGGACTGCGCCGCGAGGATTCCGGCGATCGGGCCTGCCGTCTCGCCAGAGTCGACGATCTGCGCGAACCGGGCACGGAGCGGGTCATCGATCTGGTCTGGCCGGACGGATACGTACACCCGCTCGACGAAGGGCTCGATCAGCTCGACGGCGCGCTCGAGCTGGGTGCGTCCGGCATAGGCTAGGGCCGCCTTGTCGCGCTGCATGCGCGTGCTGCGCCCGCCTGCGAGGACGAGCGCGTAGAGCGGGGAGGCGCCCGCGGATAGTCTTGAAATCATGCCTCCGATTGTACGGCCGGCCGCGCGGCCGGGTCGATCAGCGCCGAAATTCCCGGCGGCCGCCGGATTTCGTGAGCAGACGGACGCTTGCGATCTCGATGTCGTGGGAAAGCGCCTTGCACATGTCATAAACCGTGAGCGCGGCAGCCGCCGCGCCGGTCAGCGCCTCCATCTCGACGCCGGTGCGATGATGCACCGCGACTGTGCAAACGATGCGCAGTCCGCCGCGAGCAGGCTCGATATCGACCGTGCACCGCTCGAGGGCGAGCGGGTGGCAGAACGGGATGAGTTCGTGCGTGCGTTTTGCGGCCATGACGCCGGCGACGATCGCGGTATCGAAGACAGGACCCTTCTTGGTGCGATGCCCGGCGCGGCGCAGCGCGACGGCGACATTCCGCGGCAGGCGTACGAGCGCCTCCGCTGCGGCGAGGCGATGTGTCACATCCTTGGCGCCCACGTCGACCATGGTCGGTCGATTGCGCGCATCGAGGTGGCTGAGCTTGGCGCCTTTCAATCACCCACCGATGTAGTACATCTCGATCTTCCGCTGCTCGGCGGCTGCCTGTCGCAGCGTCGCGCGAAGCTCGCTGTACCGGTCGGCGCGACCGGTCCACTGCCGGCGAATGATCTCCGTCAACTCCTCGTCGTTCGCCCCCGCACGCAGCACGTCGCGCAGGCTCATCCCCTGCGTCGCGAACAGGCACGTGTAGAGGACGCCGTCCGATGACAGACGGGCGCGCGAGCAGTCGCCGCAGAATGGCTGGCTGACCGAGGAGATGAAGCCGATCTCGCCCGCGCCGTCGGTGAAGCGGTAGCGCTCGGCCACCTCACCGCGGTAGTTGCGCTGCAAAGGCTCGAGCGGCCAGCGCTCCGCGATGCGTGCGACCAGCTCGCGGGAGGGCACGACGAGGTCCTTCTGCCAGTGATTGCGATTGCCAACGTCCATGTATTCGATGAACCGCACGATGATCCCGGTGCCCCGGAAGCGCTCGATGAGATCGAGCACTGTGTGATCGTTCA
>DASXNC010000284.1:0-3109 GCA_036495325.1 Steroidobacteraceae bacterium | reverse complement strand
GTGGACAGCGGGTCGACGCCTTCGCGCTCGACCAGGCGGGGCTCGCTGCGCCCCTGCCGCGCGCCCCGCAGTGGCTCGATGCCTCCGCCTTCCACAGTCACGGCGACCTCATGGAAAAGGTGTTCGGCCTCGAGCCGCCGGAGAGCAAGCGGGAAATCCCGCTCATGTATCAGGGCGCTTCCGACGACTTTTTAGGTCCGCGCGATGCGATGCCGTTCCCGAGCGAATCCGATGGCATCGACTTCGAGGCGGAGCTCGGGGTGATCGTCGACGACGTCCCCATGGGTACCGCAGCCGGCCGCGCTCTGCAGCATGTGAAGCTCCTCACCTTGCTGAACGATGCCAGTCTGCGTGTCCTTGCGGCGCGGGAGGTCAAGACGGGGTTCGGTTTTCTGCAATCGAAGCCCGCGACGAGCTTCGCCCCCGTGGTCGTCACACCGGATGAGCTCGGCACCGCGTGGCGCGTCGCTCGGGTGCAGCTGCCCGTGCTCGTAGAATGGAATGGCAAGTCCTTTGGCCACCCGCACGGTGGTGAGATGGGATTCGGCTTCCACGAGCTCATCGCCCACGCGGCGCGCACGCGCAATCTGCACGCCGGGACGATCCTCGGGTCCGGAACCGTTTCCAACCAGAGCTATCGCACGGTCGGCTCCGCGTGCATCGCCGAGCGACGCGCGATCGAGATGCTCGATTCCGGCCGCGCGATGACGGACTACATGAAGTACGGTGACCTCGTACGGATCGAGGTGCTCGATGAAGCGGGGCGCTCCATCTTCGGCGCGATCGAGCAGCGCATGGTGGCTGCGCGCAAGCCGTGAGAATCCTCGTCACGGGAGCGGATGGATTCATTGGGCGAGCGCTCGTGCGGCGCCTGCTTGGCAGCGAGGTGCTGCCGGGGCTCGAGGACAAAAGCCGGCAGCTGGTGATGCTGGATCGCTCCGCTGCCGCATACGTCGTTGAGGATCGGGTGCAGAGGCTAGCCGGCGACATCGCCGATCCGGCCCTGCTCGAGGAAGCCGTCGGTTCGGGGCTCGAGTGCGTGTTCCATCTGGCGAGCGTGCCAGGCGGTGCGGCCGAGGCGGACTTCGAGCTCGGGCTGCACGCGAATCTGCGCGGTACCGCGGCGCTGTTGGAGGCGCTCCGACGTCAGAGGCGGCCGGCGAGGCTCGTGTTCGCGAGCACGATAGCGGTTTATGGCGTGCCAATGCCCGCGCTGATCGACGAGAGCACTCTGCCGGCGCCGACTCTGAGCTACGGAGCGCAGAAGCTCGCCGGCGAGATCCTGGTGACCGATTACAGCCGCCGCGGCTTCATCGACGGCTGCTCGCTGCGCCTGCCCGGAATTGTCGCGCGGCCCAGCTCTTCGGGAATGCTCTCGGCGTTTCTCTCGGACATCATTCGGGTGCTGTCAGCCGGAGGGTCCTTTACCTGTCCGGTCTCCGAGCACGGCATGTCGTGGTGGATGTCGCGCCGCCGTGTGGTCGACAACCTGCTGCACGCCGCCGCGCTCGGCGCGCCGGCGTTGAGCGCGCAGCGCGTCTTTCTGCTGCCGGTGCTGCACGCATCGCTCGGCGAAGTGGTAGCGGCGATCGCTCGCGTGCACGGACCCGAGGTGTGCTCCCGGGTCACCTATCATCCGAATGCGGCGCTTCAGGCGCAGTTCGCCAGCTATCCGCCGCTATCTTGCCCGCGATCGCTCGCGGCCGGATTCCGGCACGACGGCTCGCTCGATGCGCTGGTGCGCGACGCGCTCGAGGAGCCGTAAACCCGAAGGAGACCGCGATGCAATTCCCCCGGATCAGACGTGTAATCACCGGCCATGATGCGAACGGACACTCCATCGTCGCACAAGACGCGACGCTCCCGACTGTGGTCGAGATTGCGGCCATCCCCGGTACTTTGTTCCACGAGGTGTGGAGCACCGCGGCGACACCGGCACCGATCGACAACGGAGCGGACCCAACACTCGGGACTCTGAGTCTGTCGCCGCCGAACGCGGGTACGCGGATCCGGTTCGTCGATATTCCACCCGATACGGCGGAGTTCCTCGCCCACGGAGCGACCCGCATGCACGACGCCTTCGAGCAGATCGGCGATGTGTCTGCCTCGACCGTCACAGCGGACTCGCCGCATCCGCTCATGCATCGCACCGAATCGGTGGACTACGGGATCGTCATCGAGGGTGAGGTCACCCTGGTGTTGGATCGTGGGGAAGTGAAACTGGGGCAAGGCGACGTAGTGATCCAACGCGGCACGAACCACGCGTGGGCGAACCGCTCGGCTAAGCTTTGTCGAATGCTCTTCGTACTGGTCGCGGGACGTTACGATGCCTCGTGCCGCGGCCCCGCGCCCGCCGCCTGACTCGCACTCGTTAGCCAAAGACTCACGCACTCTATAACCGCCGCAGGCTGGTCACGGTGAGGTGAGTGACGACAACGGTCGAGCTTGAGGAGTTCCACATGCGGAGCACGCCGAGCGATGCGATCTATCTGCTCCAGAGTGCCGTACTCGTCCTGACGACCCTGGATTGCAAGGATCGGGCAGTCGATCCGGGGTAGGAATTCCTCGATGTTCCAGCTACGGAACGCTGGGTCCAGCCAGATATCGTTCCAGCCCCAGAAGGCGCCATCGACCTCGTGGTGATAGCGCGCGAGGCGCTTGCGGAGGTCCGTTGTGCGATAGGCCTCGCGCGCCGCCGCGATACTCGAAACGGAGATGTCCTCCACCAGGACGTGCGGAGCCAGGGCAACGACGCCCGCGACCTTTCGTCCGCTGCCGCCTGCGTGAATCAGCGCAATCGAGGCGCCGTCGCTGTGACCGAGCAGTACGGGTCGTGAGATCGAAAGCGCATCCAGCAGCTCGGGTAGCACCTGCAGTGCCTCCTCGTGCATGTACCGCACCGAGCGCGGTCGACGCAACGGCTCGGAGCGACCGTAGCCGCAGCGCGAGTACAGCACGATGCGCGCTCCGGTCGTCGCGGCGAGCTGTGCCGGAAAGTCGCGCCACATCGCAACCGACCCCAGTCCCTCGTGAAGCATGAGAATCGTCGGCAGGTCCGAGCGTGCGGCATCGATGCACTCGAATTCGAGGCGCGTTCCCGCGACAACGA
>DASXNC010000283.1:0-10002 GCA_036495325.1 Steroidobacteraceae bacterium | reverse complement strand
CCGCGAGATCCTCGGGGGTGCGGCCGCCGCTGCGGGCATCGCTGCAGCGATCCCGGGAGTGTCGATGGGCGCGGAGCGGAGTGCGCAGGTCACCTCTGCCAAGGGATCGACGATCATCGCCTCGCGCGATCACGCGATCCTCGAGACGGCATCCGGACGTGTCCGGGGCTACAGCCGGCTCGGCATCTCCACGTTCAAGGGTATTCCCTACGCGGGACCGACCTGGGGTCCGAACCGCTTCATGCCGCCGACGCCGGTGAAGCCCTGGCAGGGCGTGCGCAGCTCCATGCACTATGGCGATGTGAGTCCGCAGCCGCCACGCGCGGGGTGGAGGAACGACGAAGAAGCGTTCATGTTTGATTGGGACGACGGCGTGCAGGGTGAGGATTGTCTGCGCGTCAACGTATGGACTCCCGGTCTCGATGCCGGCGCGAAGCGTCCGGTCATGGTGTGGCTCCACGGCGGCGGCTACGTCGCGGGCTCGGGGCAGGAGCTCCGCTCGTACGACGGCGAGAGTCTCGCACGGCGCGGGGAGGTCGTCGTCGTCTCGCTCAATCATCGCCTCGGAGCTGTCGGCTACCTGGATCTCGCCCACGTCGGCGGCAAGGCGTTCCAGTCCGCCGGGAACGTCGGCATGCTCGACATCGTGGCGGCGCTCGAGTGGGTGCGTGACAACATCGCCCAATTCGGCGGCGATCCGGGCCGGGTGACGATCTGGGGTCAGTCAGGCGGCGGCGGCAAGGTCGCCGCGCTCATGGTGATGCCGTCGGCGCATGGCCTGTTCCATCGTGCCATCGTCGAGAGCGGCTCCATCTCGCGAGTGCGAACGCCCGAGAGCGCGGCGCGACTGACCGAGGAGGTGTTGCAGGAACTCGGGCTCGATGCGATGCGGCTCTCAGAGCTCCAGTACCTGCCGCACGCTCAGCTCGTGGGCGCCGGGGAGAAGGTCCTCGCGCGCCAGCCTCGTGGACTGCCGGATTTCCGCGGCGCCGCCGAGCGGTTGGGCTGGGGGCCGGTCCTCGACGGCCGGAACATTCCGCAACATCCATTCGACCCGGTCGCACCGGCGCTCTCCGCGAGCGTACCGATGATCGTCGGCACGAATCTCAACGAGTTCGTCACGAACATCAATCATCCCGATGGCGAGGGCATGACCGAGGAGCAGATGGTCGCCAATGTCCGCGGGGTGTACGGCGATCGCGCGGAGCAGGTCGTCGCGACGTTCCGGGAACGTACGCCGGGCGCGACACCGTTCGACATCTGGTCGCACGTCGCGGCCGCGCCCGTCAGGGCAGCCGCGATCGAGCAGTGCAAGCGCAAGGCTGCCCAGAATGCCGCGCCGGCGTATCTGTACTGGTTCACGTGGAAGACACCGGTGCTCGATGGCAGACCTCGCGCGTTCCACTGCGCGGAACTCCCGTTCGTGTTCAATAATGCCGAGCGTTGCGAGACGATGACGGGCGGCGGTCCCGAGGCCATCGCGCTTGCGCACCGCATGAGTGATGCCTGGGTGCGGTTCGCACGTACGGGAGACCCCAACGGCGCGGGGCTCCCGCACTGGCCGCCGTTCAATGCGAGTCAGGCTCCGACGATGATATTCAACAACCGCTGCGAGGCGCTCGACGGACCCGATGCGCGCGAGCAGGCGATCATCGCCTCGTAGGCGATCGGGCGCGCAGACCCGCTGAACGGGGGATTGAATGAGCAGAGCGAAGGCTTCGCCGCTTGCGGCGCGGGTGTTGGCGTGCGCGCTCGGGGCGGCGGCTACGGCGGTCGCGCTCGCCTCGCTGGGCGTCGCGAGCGCAGCGGATCGTCCCGTCTACCTCGATCCGCAGGCGCCCCTCGAAGCGCGCGTGTCGGACCTGTTTGGGCGACTCACGCTCGATGAGAAGATCGCGCTGATGGCGGGTGGGAGCCCTTTCGGAACGGCGCCCGTGCCGCGACTCGGCATTCCCTCGCTCCAATTCTCGGATGGGCCAAATGGCGTGCGCTCGAATGAGGGCCGGCCGACGACGGCTTTCCCGACCGGCTCGGCGCTTGCCGCAACCTGGAATCCCATCGTCATTCGTGCCGTGGGCGAGGCCATCGGCCGCGAGGCGCTCGCGATGAACGTGCAGGTGATGCTGGGACCCAACGTGAACATCCACCGCATGCCGCTCGCGGGGCGAAACTTCGAGGATTACTCGGAGGATCCCTATCTCGCCGGCGAGATCGGCATCGCGATGGTGCGAGGCATCCAGAGCGAGGGCGTCGGCACCTCCGTCAAGCACTTCGTCGGCAACGAGCAGGAGCTCGAGCGGATGCGCAGCAGCTCGAACATCGACGAGCGCACGCTCCGCGAGATCTACCTGCGTCCCTTCGAGATGATCGTCGCCGAGGCGCATCCCTGGACGCTCATGGCCTCCTACAATCGCTTGAACGGCACGTACATGTCGGAGAACCGCCGTCTGATCCACGGCGTGCTCGATGGGGAGTGGGGCTTCGACGGCGTGCTCATGTCCGACTGGGGCGCCGTACACACGACGGTTGCGGCGGCAAATTCCGGTCTCGATCTCGAGATGCCGGGACCGCCCCAGCAATTCGGCGCGAGACTCGAGGCTGCTGTGCGGAACTGGCTGGTCGAGCCAGCCGCGGTGGAAGATGCGGCGCGGCGCATGGTGCGCCTGATTCTGCGCTCGGGTGCTCTCGATGGTAGACCGCGCGCGCGGGGGGAGCTGTTGAGCGCCCGCAATCGTTCCGCGGCGCTCGCCGCCGCGCAGCAATCGATCGTGCTCCTGAAGGACGAGCACGATGCGCTGCCCCTCGATCGCAAGCTCATTCACACACTCGCAGTGCTCGGGCCGAATGCCGACGTGCCGCTCTATGAAGGCGGCGGCAGCGCGCACGTGATTCCCGCGACTGGCATGACGCCGCTCATGAGCCTGCGGCGCCTCGCCGGCAGCGGCATCGCCATCCGCTACGCGCGCGGGGCAGACAACGACGAGGTGCCACCGCCGATCGATGCCCGGCTGTTAAGTCCGACGGCTGGCGCCGCGGGCGCTCGCACGGATGCCGGAAGCGGGCTCGCTTTCCGCTACTACACCAATGCCGATTTCAAAGGCCAACCGATCGAGACCGGTATCGAGACGGATCTCGACAAGGTGAGGATCGCGGACAATCTCGAGCAAATGTCCGCTCGTTGGGAAGGCTATCTCGCAGCGCCCGCAAGCGGTCCGTATCAATTCAGCCTCAGTGCCGCCGGTCGGGCGACGCTCTCGATCGACGGCCGGCCGATCATCGACCCACGGCAGGGCTCGACGCTTCCCCCTCAGATCGATTTCGGCGCGCCGATGAAGCTCGCGACCGTGATGCTCGAGGCGGGGCGTCGCTACCGGATACAGGTGGACTATGTGAGTCCGCCCGCCGCGTTTCATTCCATGCATCTCGGGCTGCGCCTGCCCCCGCCATCGATCGACGAAGCCGTCGCCGCTGCGCGCGGCGCCGATGCGGCGCTCGTCTTCGTAGGCTCATCGCGCTCCACCGAGACCGAAGGCCGAGACCGCGCGAGCCTTGCGCTCGGGGGTCAGCAGAACGAGCTCGTCGAGGCCGTCCTCGCAGCGAATCCGCGAACCATCGTCGTGTTGCAGTCGGGCTCTGCGTACGAGCTGCCCTGGGCCGATCGCGTGCCCGCGATCATTCAGGGCTGGCTCAATGGGGCCGAGGGCCCGGAGGCGCTCGCGCAGGTGCTGTTCGGCGAGGTGAACCCTTCCGGGAAGCTTCCGTTCACATTCCCGAGGCGGCTCGCGGACAGCCCAACCTATCTCTACTACCCGGCGCAGCGCGATGCCGATTATGGCGAAGGTGTCTTCGTCGGCTACCGCTGGTACGACAAGCGGCAGATCGCGCCGCTCTTTGCTTTCGGCCACGGCCTGTCCTATACCACCTTCGCGTACGACAACCCGCGCGCGCCGGGGAGCGTGACGGTCGGGCAGCCGATCGAGGTCGTCGTCGACGTAAAGAACACCGGCTCGCGCGCGGGTGAGGAGACCGCCGAGCTCTATGTCGGGGATGAGGCCACGACCACCGTCGTGCGACCGCTGAAGGAGCTCAAGGCCTTCCAAAAGGTCAAACTCGATCCCGGGCAGACCGCGACGGTGAGATTCAAACTGCAGCCGCGCGATCTCGCCTACTACGATGCGCACCAGAATGCCTGGGCCAGCACGCCCGGTCTGCACCGGGTCTATGTCGGCAGCTCTTCGCGGGACATTCGCATACAAAAGGACTTCGAATTGATCTCGCCCGGACCGCGTGCCGGCGGGGAGGCGAATTCAGCCTCGCAATAGGGTTACCGGCGCGCTGAGCGCGCGCGCGCGGCCTTGCCAGGGCGCGCCGTCCTCGGGGCGGCTGCGCTCTCTCGAATGACGAGGCGAGTCGGCAGCACTACCTCGTGTGCAACATCGCGTCCCTCCAGCTGCTCGATGAGCTCGAGCGCGGCGCGACGCCCGAGCTCGTGGCGCGGAATGTGGACCGTGGTGAGTGGCGGATTGTAGAACTCAGCCATGTTCTGATCGTCGAAGCCGACGATCGAGACATCCTGCGGCACCGAGTGTCCGAGCTTGTTCAACATGCGGATCGCACCGAAGGCCATCTCGTCGTTGCCGCAGAGCACGGCGGTCGGAGGCTCATCGAGGCCAAGCAGATTCTTCATACCGGCCGCCCCCGATGGCATGAAGAAGTCACCCGGATAGATCCACTCGGCGGGTGCGGGCAGTCCCGCCGCTGCGAGCGCATCGCGATAGCCCTCGATGCGCTTGGCGGTGCTCGGGGCGCCCTGGCTGCCCGCAATATGCGCGATGCGGCGATGGCCGAGCTCGATCAGATACCGCGTCGCGTCCCGGGCTCCGGCCCGGTGGTCTATGCGGATGACTGGAACCGAGGAGCGGTGCGGCAGCCTCTCGAGCACGGTCACGAGGGGCGGTAACGGCGATCGGCCCGGCGCGTACTCGGACGGCACGAGGCCGATGAGCAGGATGATGCCATCCGCCTGCCCGCTCGCCACGTGGTCGAAGCAAGCCTTCTCGCGCTCGGGGTCTCCGTTGCCGTTCCCGAGCAGCAAAGCGAACCCGGCCTGTCGCGCGACCTCCTCGGCCCCCGCGTAAATCTCGAGAAAAAACGGGCTCAGTGTCGGAACAACGAGCAGGATCGCCCGAGTCTGTCCGCGGCGCAGGCCGCGCGCGAGAAGATTGGGGCGGTAGCCGAGGCGATCGACGATCGTGAGGACCCGCTCGCGCGTCTCGCGGCGCAGGAGCTCCGGGCGGGACAGCGCGCGCGAGACCGTCGCGACGGACAGGCCGAGCTCCCGCGCCACGTCCTTGATGGTCGTTGCGACGTGCTCGGAGCGGCGCGCGCGTCGTGTCATGAGCGGCGAGATTATGCGCGCAGCAACGCCATGCCAAGTCGCCAAGCTCGCCTCCCCGCCATTCGGCGGCACGACAACGGCTCGCGCGGGGACAGGCAGCCTCGCTTAACATACGGCACAACAGACCGGGGAGAGCCGCCGCCATGATGACCTTCGAAGCGCAGAGGAGCTTACTGGACCGCGCGCGATTGCAGACTCCGATGAAAGGGTCGGCTCGCGCGCGACTCGCAGTGTGCCTGGTTGCGGCTTCAGCGTTCGGCTTCGCCACGGAGTCTCGTGCCCAGGGCGAAGCCCATCCGGTCGTCCGCACGCAGGCCGGCCAGGTCGAGGGAACGGTCGAGAAGGGGATAGCGGTCTACAAGGGCGTGCCCTTCGCCGAAGCACCCGTCGGCGCGCTGCGCTGGCGAGCGCCGCAGCTGCCGAAGCCATGGGTGGGCGTGAAGAAGGCGGCCACTTACGCGCCGGCCTGCGAGCAGATCTCGCGAGCGAATCCCGCGCTCGGCATCCCGGCTCTGCCGACGAGCGAGGACTGCCTATATCTCAACATCTGGAGTCCGGCGAAATCGGCGGACGAGCGCCTGCCGGTGATGGTGTGGATATACGGCGGAGGGTTCACGGGCGGTGCGACCTCGATACCTCTCTACGACGGAACGAATCTGGCAAGGAAGGGCGTGGTGTTCGTCAGCATCGCTTATCGCCTCGGCCCGTTCGGATTCCTCGCCGATCGCGAGCTGACCAGCGAATCGGGCCGCAGCTCGGGCAATTACGGGTTGCTCGATCAGATCGCGGGACTCAAATGGATTCAGCGGAATATAGCGGCTTTCGGCGGTGACCCGCATCGCGTAACCATTTTCGGCGAGTCCGCAGGCGGCATTGCCGCGAGCATGCTCGCAGCCTCGCCGCTTGCGAACGGCCTCTTTCAGGGCGCGATCTCGGAGAGCGGGGGCTCGTTCGGGCCGGCGAGGAGCGATGACGAGGGCGGCGTGAACGTGCCGACGCTCGAGACGGCCGAGCACAACGGCGCCGCGTTCCTCGCGGCACTCGGGGCCTCGACGGTCGCCGAGGCGCGCAAGCTCCCGGCGGAGAAAATATTGAAAGGCCCGGGCGCTTCCATGATGGGCGGCCGTTTCTGGCCGAATTTCGATGGATACGTGCTGCCGCGCGATCAGTACCTGCTTTATTCCGTGGGCGCGCAGAACGACACTGCAGTTCTCATCGGCACCAATGCCGACGAGGGTGCGATCTTTCCCCACCCGCGCGATGCGCCTTCATTCGTGAAGCTGGTGCGCGCGCAGTATGGCGCCTACACGGACAAGATTCTGGCAGCCTATCCTGCGGGATCGGATGAACAAGCCGCGCGCTCGGCGAGCGCGCTGATGCGCGACACTGCATTCGGATGGAACACCTGGACCTGGGCACGGCTGCAGTCGCGCACCGGTAAGGGCCGGGTCTACATTTACTATTTCAATCACAGGCCACCCTATCCGGATGTGCCGTTCTTCAAGGGCGTGGGCGCGACGCACGGCGCCGAGCTCGCCTACGTATTCGGCAATCCTGCTGAGCAGAACATGCACTTCACGGAGGAAGACCGGGCGCTATCGGAGGCGGTCATGACGTATTGGACCGACTTCGCGAAGCGGAGCGACCCGAACGGGGATGGCGTGCCGCACTGGCAGTCGTTCACCGCGCGGCATCCCGTCGTCATGCACTTCGACAGTACCCCGCAGATGGGCACGGTGCCGAACTTGAAGCAGCTCGAGGCGCTCGACGGCTATTACGCCTGGCGGCGGAGCCAGGCGCACGAGCGGCAGTGAGACAGCAATTCGATCGCGAGCGGGAATTAGAGCTCGTGCTTCGATTAAACCTCGAACGGATCGTTGAGCCGGCGGACGAGCTCTTCCTTCTGATCCGAGAACTGCGGCGAGACGATGAGCTCGCGGCCGAGCTTGTCGGCGGGCTCATCGACCGTGAAGCCGATCGTGTGGGCCGCCTCGAACAGCGCCCCCGAGGGGGTGCGCACATAAACGGACTGGAAGTATCCGCGGTGCTTCCTCTCCGAGCAGTCCGTAAAGCCGAGGCCCTCGAGCTCCGCTTTCACCCGATCCTGTACGTCGAGGCTCTCCACGTTGAAGGCGCAGTGGTGCACCATTCCCTCTCCATACGACCAGTTGCCCGGAGCCTTATCCGGCTCGATGAGCATGTCCACCGTCTTCGCCGGGCCGCCCTTGTCCACCTGGTAGCGGACGAAGGCACCGTCCTTGTCGGCCTGACGATAGTTCCAGCCCTCCTGCAGGAAGTAATCCATGTCTCCGAGCTCGCGCAGCGAGACGGTCCAGCTGTGGAAACCCCGGATGGCATACTGCTCGGGGACGTACTTGGATTTGAAGGGCTTGCGCGTGTCGCGGTCGTCCTCGACCAGCTCGAAATTGATCGTGCACGCGGGGTGCTGCAGGCGCACGATCGGCTGGCCGAAGCGCTCGTAGCGCTTCAAGATCGGCACCCGATTCTTTGTCAGGTGCTCTTGCCAGAAATCGAGGGAACCGGAGGGTACGGTGTAGCTGACGAGAGCGATCTGCCCGGTGCCGGCACGGGCCTTGCGCCCGGACCGGCGCCACGGAAAGACCGTGGTGAGATTGCCGGGGCTGCCCTGCGCGTCGGAAAAGTACAGGTGGTAGAAGGGCTCGGCCCCATCGTAGAGCAGCGTCCGCTTCACGAGGTTCATGCCGAGCACCTTGACGAAGAAGTCCACGTCTTCCTGCGCGGTCGCGGTGCACAGCGTGATGTGGTGAAGGCCCTGGATCCGGTCTGACATGACGGCTCTCCGCGTAATTAGGGGTCTCGACCGCATGCCTGACGCACAAGACGCAGAGCGCCCTGCCGAGAGGCTGAATTCGCTGGGCCACAATAGGAGCCATACTTTGACCTGTCAACGGCGGGGAATCGGCCTCGCGTGCATCGTCCTCTGCGCGGTACTCCCGACTTTCGCCGTGGTTCGAGCCGCGGACCGCCCTCCCGACAAGGCCGCCGCGACCGGCGCCACGGCCACGGCCGCGCCGGCTGCGAACCCGCCCGGCCCCGCGGCCGGCGCGCCGGCTTCCCCGACGCCGACGCCCCCCTCACCACCGCCGGTGCCGCCGATACCCCTGAACGGCGAGCAAGTGCTCGCGCACATAAGGCAAACAATCGACTGGTATCGCGAGTCGCAGGACCTCGTGCAGGTGCCGCAGCTCTCGACAGACGTGGTGGAGCGCGATCAGCTGCCGGTTACGGCGCTCACGGGGTTGAGGCTCGCGTTCGATTTCGGCCGTGCGGCGGCCACCGCACCCCTCGCGAGCGCGCCAGGGTCACATCCGCCGAGCACAGGTGGCTCGAGCACACCTGCATCGGGGTCCGGTACGGCTCGGCCCAGTTCGAGCGCGGCCGCCTCGTCCTCGTCCGGTTCGTCGGGGAGCTCTGCACCCGCGACGACACCTACACAGCGTCTGAACGAGGCGAACGCTCGCATCGCAAGCCGGATCACGCAGCTCCAATCGCAGCTCGCCGCGGCGCTGGCTCTCGAGCGCGAGGTTCAGTCGACCATCGGGGAACTACAACGATTCCAGTCCTCGACATTCGGGCGGCAGGCCTCGGGCTCCAAGGATCTGCTCGGCCAGGTTGCTGATCTCGAGCGGACGGTGCCTGAACTGCGGCAAGGGGGATCCGCCCAGCGCGGCCCTGCGCGAAATCCTGGGGAAACCGCTCCGGGCGGAGCGGATGCGCAGGGCGGGGGCACATCCGGCACGGTCGGTGCTCAATCGGGGAATGCTGCCGCTCAATCAGCGGTCGCGTTCCATCCCGAATCGGCCGGGATCATTGCGCTCATCAGCCAGTGGGTCTCTCTTGAGAGCGCGGACGGACGGCTCGACGACATGGTGAATTCGACGGACGATCTCGGCAAAGAGCTCGATCAATTACGCGCGCCGCTCGTTGCGCAGGCGCGCTCTCTGGCGCGGGAGGACACGAGCGGAGTCGATTCGACCGACCCGGCCGAGCTCGAGGCCTCCCGAAGCATGCTCAAGCAAGCCGCTGCGCGGTACAGGCAGCTCGCGGCAGTGCTCGTGCCGCTGGGCAACCAGGATTTCGTGCTCGACAGCGCTCGGGCCGCGCTCCGCGAGTGGACCAGAGCGCTGGGCGCCCGCATCGGGGAAGTCGCCCGCAATCTGCTCATTCGCGTCGCCATACTCGCGACGCTTATCGTTGCGGTGTTCGTCGTTTCAGAGATATCGCGGCGCGCGGTCTTCAAATACCTGCACGACCCTCGCCTCCGCAGCCAGTTCCAGACACTGCGACGGGTCATCGTCGGCGCGTTGCTCACGATGGTGCTCTTTTTTTCGCTCGTCTCGCAGTTGGGATCGCTCGCGACGTACGTCGGTTTCCTCACCGCAGGGCTCGCGGTCGCCCTGCAGACCGTCATCCTGTCGATCGTCGCTTACTTCTTCTTCATCGGCCGCTCCGGCGTGCGGGTCGGCGATCGCATCACGCTTTCCGGCGTCACGGGAAGGGTGGTCGACATCGGACTGATTCGGATCTATCTGATGGAGCTCGCCGGCGCCGACCTGCGCTCG
>DASXNC010000282.1:0-1696 GCA_036495325.1 Steroidobacteraceae bacterium | reverse complement strand
AGCACGCGCACGTCGAGTGTGATCGAAGTCCGGCTGCCGATGCGCTCGACTTCGCGCTCCTGCAGGACGCGCAACAACTTCGCCTGCAATGCCAGCGGCATTTCGGTGATCTCATCCAGGAGCAGGGTGCCCCCCTGCGCCTGCTCGAACTTGCCGGGATGCGCGGCCTGCGCGCCGGTGAAGCTGCCCCGCTCGTAGCCGAACAGCATGGCTTCGAGCATGTTTTCCGGGATCGCGGCGCAATTCACCGCTACAAACGGCTGCGCGGCGCGCGGCGAGCGGCGGTGGATGAACCGCGCCAGTACTTCCTTGCCCGTGCCGGACTCACCGACGATCAACACCGTGCAGTCGCTGGGGGCCACCCGCCGGGCGACCTCGATGAGGCGCTGCGAGCTGGGCGCGTAGGCAACAAGCTCCGGCTCCGTGCGAGTGACGCACGCAGCAACGGGCGCGACGCGTGCGTCGCGCGGGTAAGACCGGGAGGTCGCACCCTGGTCCGGTTGCGAGCAAGCAGGGCTTGCGTTGCAATCGGTTTTGTCGATCGAGTCGTCTGTCATTTGACCTCCCACATCTGTGGGTACTTCGTAGAGTAGGGAGGTGCAAAAGGCGTGCCGGGTTGGATTCGGCCGCAAAGCGTGAGAGGCGTCACAGGCGCGGCAACGAACCGCCGCGCGAGCGTCAATCTTCCGTCGCGACCTCTAGGTCCGCCATGCCCAGCTTGCGGAGCTTCTCGACGAGAGTCGTGCGCCGCAAGTTGAGGAGACGGGCCGCGTGTGCAACGGTGCCGTTGGAACGCACGAGAGCCTGCTCGACGAGCCGGCGCTCGATGGCGAGCAGATGGGCGCGCAGGTCCATGCCTTCCTGCGGCAGGATGGTCAGAGCCTGGAAAGGATCCATGGTGGCAGCCTGGATCGCCGTCGGGGCGAGTCGGCTCGGCTCGAGCGGCTCCGGCTCGAACGCTTCTGATTCCAACATCGACAGAGCGCTCTCATCGCTCAAGGGCACTTGCTGCTCCACCGCGATGGCCTGAGAGGCGTCATCGAGGGCGGAGATACACAGTGAGCTGTCGAGAGCTTTGACTTCGAGCGTCCAATCCTCCGGCGGCCGATATTTCGGCGGCAGGTCGCGAACTTCGACCACGCGGTTGCTGCAGACGATCGACAGCCGCTCGATGAGATTACCGAGCTCGCGGACGTTACCGCTCCACGAGTGCAGTGCGAGGGCTGCGAGCGCGCGCTGCGAGAGCTGCAACCGGCCGCGGCCTTCAGACAGGTTATGCGCTACGAAGTCGCGTATGAGCAGCGGGATGTCTTCGCTGCGTGAGCGCAGCGGGGGCATCTCGATGGGAAATACGTTGATGCGGTGAAAGAGGTCTTCGCGAAACGTACCGCGCGTGATGGAGTCTTCGAGATTGCGATGCGTGGCGGCGATGATGCGGACGTTGCAGCGGATCGAGGCATGATTGCCGACGCGCTCGAACACTCGCTCCTGCAGGACACGCAGCAGCTTCACCTGCATGGAGGGGCTCATATCCCCGATCTCGTCGAGGAAGAGAGTGCCGCCCTCGGCGATCTCGAAACGGCCCTTGCGGGCGGCGATGGCGCCGGTAAAGGAGCCTTTTTCGTGGCCGAACAGCTCGGATTCGAGCAGATCGGCGGGGATCGCGCCGCAGTTCACCGCCACAAAGGGGCGGCCG
>DASXNC010000281.1:0-5118 GCA_036495325.1 Steroidobacteraceae bacterium | reverse complement strand
AAGGGCTACATGGAGGACATGGGCAAGGACCCCGCGCGTGAGCGGCGCACCTGCGGCCACGGCGTGCTCGACGAGCCCGATCCGCTGGAATTCGCGACACGCGCCGATCAATACGCCTCGAAGCACAACCCGTTCATCTATTTTCATTCGATCATCGACGATCGCGCGCGCTGCGATGCGCATGTCGTGCCGCTCGAGGCGCTCGCTCGCGATCTCACCACCGCGCAGACGACGCCCAACTACGTGTTCATCACACCGAACCTCTGCCATGACGGGCACGACGGGCCGTGCGTGGATGGTGAGCCGGGCAGGCTCACTTCGTCGGACGAGTTCTTGCGCAAATGGGTACCGATCATCATGGGCTCGCCCGCATTCCGTCGGGATGGAGTGCTCATCGTGACGTTCGACGAGTCGAACGCGCTCGGCGCGGACATGGCCGAGGCCTGCTGCAACGAGCAGCCGCTTCCCGGCGCTCGCTTTCCGCCGGGTCTCGTCGGACCGGGCGGCGGCCGGATCGGTGCGGTTGTCCTCTCGCCCTTCATCAAGCCGGGCACGACTTCCGAGGTGCCGTTGAACCACTATTCCCTGCTCGCGACGATTGAGACGATCTTCGGTCTCGCCCCGCTCGGCTATGCGGCCGACCGGGAGCTCAATCTTCTGCCAGTCCTCCCGCGACCTGGCGCCACAACGCCGCCTTCAGCAGCTCGAGCCTCTTCCCACTGAAATTGGGCCACCCGAGTGCGCGCAGCAGGATGGGGCGCGCGCGGCGCACGAGTGCAGTGTGGCCGATGATGGCGAGCGCCCGGATCATGACCTCGGGATCGTCGGGCGAGCGGCGCAACAGCCGCGCCACGATCTCGGCGGTCAAACCGATTATCCGTCCCGCCACGCGCTCGAAGAGCACATCGAAAGCCGCGCTGCGCTCGCTTTGCGCGCGTGTGAAGAACAGTACCCAGCTCTCCGGTCGCTCGGTCGCCATGCCCTCGATGAAGGGCTCGATCACTCGCCTCAGCAGCTCGAGCAGCTCGCGCCTCGAGAGCCGGGGCCGCCCAAGCGCCGCTGCGACGTGGGCTGCGGCAGGCTCCAGACGTGCGTGCACATCGCTCACGATGTACTCGGCGCACGCGCGCTCGAGACCCTCCTTGCCACCGAAGTAGTACGTGAGCGCGGGCAGGCTCACCGCGGCGCGCCGGGCGATCGCGCGTGTCGCCGTGCGCTCGAAGCCGAGGCTGCCGAACATGTCGATCGCCGTCTCGATGATCCGCCGCCGCGTGCGCTTGCCGCGGGCGTAGCCGCCTGCGGGCGGATGCCGCCGAGGTTGCGACGAGGCGCGGCGCGCGGGCCGAGGCGTGACGGGAGGGCGCATCGATGCCAGAAGGCGCAATGTCTATCGATTGACAGATATCTATCGTACGACAGACAATCCCGATGCGAAAGTAGGCCGTGTAAGCTGGAACCGGTGCAGAGCGCCCGGGGGCACGGGCGGAGGGCGGGCTGTGAAGCGCTGGATTGCGGTCGTGATCGGAGTCGCGGTGGCGGTCGGGCTTGCGCTGTGGTTCACGCGCCGCCACACCGAACGGACGGAGGTCGTCCTCTACGGCAACGTCGACCTGCGCCAGGTCGATCTCGCTTTCAACAACAGTGAGCGCATCACGGCCGTCTATGCCCGAGAGGGCGACCGCGTCGGGCGCGGGCAGATTCTCGCGCGGCTCGACGAAAGCCGGCTCCTGCCGCAGCTCGAGCAGGCGCAGGCCGTGGCTGCCGCGCAACGTGCGGTGGTCGATAGGATGCACCACGGCAGCCGTCCGGAGGAGATCGCCCAGGCGCGCGCCAACGTCTCACTCGCCCAGGCCGATGCGCGCTCGGCCACAGTGAAGTACGAGCGGCTGCTCGGCCTCTCGAAGGCATCCAGTGGGCGGGCCGTGAGCCGGCAGGACATCGATGACGCGCAGGCTGCCGCAGACATGGCCGAGGCGCGTCTCAACGTCAATCGCAAGTCGCTCGCGCTCGAGGTCGCAGGTCCCCGTCGGGAGGATGTCGCACAGGCGGAGGCGCAGTTTCGAGGCGAGCAGGCGCAGGTTGCGCTCCTTTGCCGGATGGTTGCAGACACCGAGCTGCGCGCGCCGCTGAACGCCGTCGTCCGCTCGCGCATCGCCGAGCCCGGCGACATGGCGTCGCCGCAGAAGACCGTCTTCACTCTGGCGATTACGGACCCGAAGTGGGTGCGGGCGTACGTTTCAGGGCAGGATCTCGGCTTGGTCAGAAACGCCATGCGCGGGAGCATTGCCGTCGATTCATTCCCGCACCGGCGCTTCGACGGTTGGGTGGGTTTCGTATCCTCGGTAGCTGAGTTCACCCCGAAGACGGTCGAGACCCAAGAGCTGCGCTCGAGCCTCGTGTATGAGGTGCGATTCTTCGTGCATGACCCGGGCGACGTGCTCCGGCTCGGGATGCCGGCAACTGTCTACCTGCCGATCACTGCCGGGCCGCCGGGCGCGACGGGCGAGAACACCGAAGGCGGCGGCGCGCCGATAAGCGGTGAGCCCGGCGCAACGCAACCCGAGATCGGGAGCGAGGAAGGCCGTGCGACTCACCCGGCAAACCTTCTCCCCGAGGTTGCCGCGGGCTGCTCGCCGGGCGAGCTTTCAGCGGGACCCACTTCATGAGCGACGCTCGCGCGGCAACGACGGCCGCCCCTGGCAGCGGGGCGCCCGTCGCGATCGCGCGCGACGTTCACAAATCATTCAGGCAGAAAGCGCAGCGCAAGCGCGAGTCGCGGTCGGACGCCAGCGAGGCGAGGTCCGAGGAGGCGACTCGCGATCTCCCAAGGAATGGCTCGATCCGTGCGCTCGACGGCGTCTCGATCGACGTCGCCGCGGGCGAGCTCACGGCGCTCGTCGGGCCGGACGGCGCCGGCAAGACCACGTTGATCCGCCTCCTCGCGGGACTCCTCGTTGCGGAATCGGGCAAGCTCGAAGTGCTCGGCATCGATCCCGCGACCGATCCGCAGGGCGTGCAGGATCGCGTCGGCTACATGCCGCAGAAGTTCGGCCTGTACGAGGACCTCACCGTGCAGGAGAACCTCGACCTGTACGCGGACCTGCATGGCGTGACGGGCGAGGAGCGCGACCGACGTTATCCGCAGCTCATGCAGATGACCCATCTCGGCGCTTTCACGCGTCGTCTCGCAGGACGGCTGTCTGGCGGTATGAAGCAAAAGCTGGGGCTCGCCTGCACGCTCGTGCGCTCCCCGCAGCTGCTGTTGCTCGATGAGCCGACGGTCGGGGTCGATCCGCTCTCGCGGCGCGAGCTCTGGGACATTGTGGAACAGCTGGTGCACGGTGAAGGCCTGACCGTGCTCGTGAGCACTTCATATCTCGATGAGGCCGAGCGCGCGAGCCGGGTCATCGTGCTCAACAGCGGCCGAGTGCTCGCGCAGGGTGCGCCGGAGGAGGTGACGAGGCTCGCGGCGAATCGCACCTTTATCGCGGACCCGCAGGGCGAGACCGCGCGGCGGATGCAAGCTCGACTGCTCGACGATGCCGGCGTAATCGATGCGGTGCCCGACGGCGGGCGTGTGCGGTGGGTCCTCGCAGAGCCGCGCTCCTTCGCTGCGGCCGACGCGGAGCAGCGAGCGGCGGGGGCCGCCGCTCCGATAGGAACACCCGTGCCGCCTCGGTTCGAGGACGGCTTCATGGTGCTGCTGCATCGGACCGCTTCGCATGAGACGCTCTCCGCGATCGAGCTCGAGCGTCCCCTCGAGGGGCGCGAGGGCGAGGTGGTGGTGCGGGTCTCCGATCTCGTGAAGCGCTTTGGTGCGTTCACCGCCGTCGACCATGTCCGCTTCGAGGTCCGCAGGGGCGAGATCTTCGGACTGTTGGGTCCGAACGGCGCCGGCAAGACGACCACTTTCCGGATGCTTTGCGGCCTGCTCGCGCCGACGGCCGGCGTGCTCGAGATCGTCGGCGTCGACGTCCGCCGCGCAAGCGCGGCCGCGCGCCAGCGCCTCGGGTACGTCGCGCAAAAATTCTCGCTTTACGGTCAGCTCACGGTCGCGGAGAACCTCGACTTTTTCGCAGCAGCCTACGGACTGCGCCGCAACCGCCGCCGCGAGCGCATCGACTGGGCGCTGCGCCAGTTCGAGCTCGCTCAGCACGCAGAGCTGCCGAGCGGGCAGCTGCCGGGCGGCTACAAGCAGCGCCTCGCGATGAGCGCGGCGCTGCTGCACGAGCCGGAGATCCTGTTCCTCGATGAGCCGACGAGCGGCGCCGATCCGCTCGCGCGGCGCGAGTTCTGGCGGCGCATCACGGCGCTCTCGGATCAGGGCGTCACGGTGATCGTCACGACGCACTTCATGCAGGAGGCCGAGTACTGCGATCACGTCGCGATCATGGACGCCGGGCGCGTGCTCGCGCAGGGCACGCCCGGGGAGATCCGCCGGCTCGCCCACGTCGAGGGAGGGCGCGAGCCGACGATGGAGGATGCGTTCATCACCATCGTCGAGCAGGCGCGCGAGGGCGAGGCCGGCAAAGGAGGGCGTGCGGCATGAGACCCGAAGAGGCGGCCACCTGGAAGCCGCGGGCGAGGCGCGTGTGGACCCTCGTCAAGAAGGAATCGCGGCAGATCATGCGCGATCCGGCGAGCATCGCGATCGGCGTGGTACTGCCGCTCATTCTCGTCCTGCTCTTCGGGTTCGGGCTCTCGCTCGATGTGAAGAACGTTCCCGTTGCGCTCGCCCTGGAGAGCACCTCCTCGGATGCGCTCGGCCTCGCGGCGAGCTTTCAACTCTCGCCCTATTTCCGTCCGCAGATTGTCCATTCGATGCAGGCTGCGGAGAGCCTGATGCAGAGTCGCGCCGTCGACGGCATCGTTCGCATCCGCTCGGATTTCTCGAGACGCCTGAGCCAGGGCGATGCCCAGGTGCAGGTGATCGTGCGCGGGACTGACGCGAACCAGGCGCGCCTCATGCAGGCCTACGTCGCGGGAGCGATCGGCTCATGGACGGGACGCGAGGCGGCGGAGGGCCGCGCCACATCGGGCGGCGGCGGCCCGGTCTCGGTCGAGACGCGGATGTGGTTCAACGAGGCGAACGACAGCCATTACTTTCTGGTGCCGGGC
>DASXNC010000280.1:0-3338 GCA_036495325.1 Steroidobacteraceae bacterium | reverse complement strand
TGCCGTGCGGGAGGGACCGGGCCGCGAGCGTCCGATCTACCTCGTGCTCGAGAACGCGGCGAACGAGGCGCATCGGCTCGGCGCCCCGGGATCGCCCGAGACCTTCGACGCGCAGTGGAACGATGACGTGCATCACTGCCTGCACGTCCTTCTGACCGGGGAGACCGACGGCTACTACGCGGACTACACCCGCGAGCCGCACGCGATGCTCTGCCGCGGTCTCGCGGAAGGGTTCGTCTACCAGGGCGAACATTCCGCCCACGAGGGCCGCCCGCGCGGTGAGCCGAGCGCGGCTCTCCCGCCCACGGCGTTCATCAATTTCCTGCAGAACCACGATCAGATTGGCAACCGGGCATTCGGCGAGCGGCTCGCCACCCTCGCCGGGAACGAGGCGGCGCTGTGGGCGGCCGCCGCGATCGTGCTGCTTGCGCCTGCACCTCCCATGCTCTTCATGGGCGAGGAGTGGGAAGCCGCGCAGCCGTTTCGCTACTTCTGCGATTTCGGCGAGGAGCTCGCCGCCAAGGTGCGGGAAGGCCGGCGCCGCGAGTTCGCTCGTTTCGAGCGCTTTCGCGACGCGCTCGACACTCTGCCGGATGCGACGAACCCCGCAACCGCCCGGTCGGCCGTTCTCGATTGGGGCGCGCTCGATGAGCCGCGTCATGCGCGCGCTTTCGATCATTACCGCCGGCTGCTCGCGCTGCGCCGGCGCGAGATCGCCCCACTCATCCCAAAAATTCATTCGGCCCGCTGCATCCGCCTCGAGAGCAGCGGCGCGTTCGCCGTCGACTGGGGACTCGTCGACGGCTCGACCCTGCACCTTCTTGCAAACCTGACGGACGCGACCGTGCCGCTCGTCGCGCGCATGGCCGGTCGCCTGATCTTTGCCACCCATCCCGGCATCCGCCGCGCCGTGACGCGCAACGAGCTCGAGCCCTGGAGCGTCACATGGCTGCTCTCGCGACGCCATGGCCGATCCTGAGGCGGCATTTGGGGCGATTCCGCGCGCCACGTACCGCCTGCAGCTCAGCCGCCTTTTCACGCTGCGCGATGCAACGGCGCTCGTGCCGTATTTCGCCGAGCTCGGTATAAGCCACCTGTACTGCTCGCCCTACATGCGCGCTCGCCCCGGCAGCGCGCATGGCTACGACGTTGTCGACCACAACAGCATCAATCCCGAGATCGGAACGCCCGAGGACCTCGAGACTTTCGTCGCCGCCCTGCGCGCGCACGGCATGGGTCACATCCTCGATTGGGTGCCGAACCACGTCGGCATCATGGGCGCGGACAACCCGTGGTGGATGGACGTTCTCGAGAACGGACAGTCCTCCCTCTACGCCGAGTTCTTCGACATCGAGTGGGAGAACGTCGATCCGGCACTCGCGGGGCGTGTGCTCGTACCCGTGCTCGGCGACTACTACGGCAGCGTCCTCGAGCGCGGCGAGCTCCGCCTGCGGTTCGAGGAGTCCGTCGGCTCGTTCGCCGTGTACTACCACGAGCACCGCTTCCCGCTGGACCCGCGCTGCTATCCACTGATCCTCGACCACACGCTCGAGAGTGCCGCGTTCGCGAGTCTCGGCGAGGAGGAGCGAGCCGATTTCTCGAGCATCGTGGCCGCATGCGGCCACCTCCCGGACCGGCGAGAGACCGCGCCAAGCGCGCGCGAGGAGCGCCAGCGGGACAAGGAAGCGCACAAGCGGCGCCTCGTGCGGCTCTGCGCCCGCGCGGCGGGCCTGCCCGAGGCGATCGAAGTCGCGGTTCGCGCGCTCAACGGCACGCCCGGCGATCCGGCGAGCTTCGATGCGCTGCACCAGCTCCTCGAGGCTCAAGCCTACCGGCTTGCATACTGGCGCGTCGCTTCCGACGAGATCAATTACCGCCGCTTCTTCGACGTGAACGACCTCGCGGCGCTGCGCATGGAGAACGAGTCCGTTTTCGAGGCGACCCACCGCCTGGTGCTGGAGCTGATCGCTGCAGGCAAGGTGGATGGCCTGCGCATCGATCATCCTGACGGGCTCTATGACCCGGCGCAGTATTTTGAGCGGCTGCAAAGCCGGGTCGCCGCGGCTCGGCGAGCTGCGAGTCCCGACGCGGGGGACGGACAGGAGTCCCTGCCGCTCTATCTCGTCGTCGAGAAAATCACCGCGGATTTCGAGCCGCTGCGCGAGAACTGGGCCGTGCACGGTGCGACGGGCTACCGCTTCGTGAACGTCGTCAATGGGCTGTTCGTCGACGGCGCTGCCCGGGCACGGCTCGAGCGCATCTATCACACCTTCACCGGAGAGCGCACGAGCTGGAACGACCTCGTGTATCAGGCGAAACGGCGGGTCGTCGATACTTCGCTCGCGGCGGAGCTCAACGTCCTTGCCGGCGAGCTCTCGCGAATCGCGCGCTCGCGGCGGAGCACACGCGACTTCACGCCGCCCAGCCTGCGGCAGGCGCTCGCCGAGGTCATCGCCTCATTTCCCGTCTATCGGACGTACATTGCCGGAGACGGCGTTGCCCAGGAAGATCGACGCTATATCGATTGGGCGCTTGCACTCGCCCGCCGCCGCGACACCTTGACGGACGCGGCCGTGTACGAGTTCATCCGCTCGATTCTGCTCGCGGAGAGCCCCGAAGGGGCCGCGAGGCGCTTCGCGATGCGATTTCAGCAGGTCACTGCGCCCGTCACGGCAAAAGGTGTCGAAGACACGGCGCTCTATCGGTTCGACCGGCTCGTGTCGCTCAACGAGGTGGGCGGGGAGCCGGACCGGTTCGGAACGAGCGTGCGTGCCTTCCACGCTGATGCGCGTCAGCGCGCGCTCCACTGGCCGCACGAGCTGCTCGCCACTTCCACGCACGATACCAAGCGCTCCGAGGACGTGCGCGCACGCATCGACGTGTTGTCGGAGATGCCTCGGGAGTGGCGCGCGATGCTCGACCGCTGGAAGCAAATGAATCGCTCGCGACGTAAGGACGTCGACGACCTCCCGGCACCCTCGCCGAACGACGAGTACCTGCTCTACGAGACGCTGATAGGGACTCTGCCGCTCGGCCTTCCCGCGCCCGCCGACTCGCCAGCCGGCTCGCCAGCCGCCGTGCATGAGGACACGCTCCAAAGCTATGTGGAGCGCATCGAATCGTACATGGTGAAGGCACTGCGCGAGGCCAAGGTGCGCACCAGCTGGGCGAACGTCAACGAGGCGTACGAGGAAGCCGTCCGGCAGTTCGTGCGCTCGATTCTCGAGCCGCGTCCGGGGAATCTGTTTCTCGCCGACCTCTCGGCCACCGTCGAGCACATCGCGCGCTTCGGCCTGCTCAACTCACTTTCCCAGACCCTCTGCAAGCTCGCAGCACCT
>DASXNC010000279.1:0-9925 GCA_036495325.1 Steroidobacteraceae bacterium | reverse complement strand
GCGCACTTGGCTCGAAGGCGACGCGCAACTTAGCACGGAACCCCGGCGCGGGCGGCGGTGCGAGCCCTCCTGGCCCGCCCCGGTTGGTGCGGTTCAGCCCGGCTTGCGCCGCTCAGCGCGGGGGCTCGCCTTTGCCCTCGTTGCGGCGATCACCACGCTCGCCCTGTGGATGTTCGCCGCTACGACTCTGCTCGCCTCCACGGCTCTGCTCGCCTCCACGGCTCTGCTCGCCGCCACGGCTCTGTGTGCCGGAGTGCTCGCCGCGCGCCGGTGGTGCACCTCGTGCCGGTGCGGGACCTCGCTCGGGCGCACCATGCCGCGGCGTAATCTCGCGGCCGGCGGTCGGCCGACCCTCGTTTTCACGGGGTCCGCGTTGCGGTGTCTCAGTGCCGGCCCCCGCTCCCGGTCCGCGCCCGGAGCGCTCGGGAGGTTCCGGCCTGAAACCACGTTCGGGGGTCGCAGTGCCGCCGCGCGGCCGCACTTCGGCCGGCTCCCGCGGGCCGGGTCCCTGAGCATGGAGTGGCGGCCGTTCAGCACGGGGCGGCGGCCCCGGCGGGCGCCTGTGAGGAACGTCGCGGTGCTCCCACTCGCCGCGCTCCCCGTACCAAGGGCGGCCACGGTAGTAGTGATCCCAGTAGGTGCCCACCGAAAACGTGATGATTGGAAGGCCGAAGCTCGGCGCGTAGGAGTAGAACGGCACGCGCGAGCCCTCGTATACATACGAGAGCGACGGCGAATAGACCCAGCCGCGGGCATCCTCGAAGACGACGTCGCACCAGCTCCAGTCGTCCAGGCAGCCCATGACATCGACCGGAGCGCCCGCCTCGATCCTCAGCACGAGCGGATAGCTCCGGTCGGGTCCGGCGCGCAGACTTGCATCGCGGTTCGTGTAGGCGTTCTGCGCGTGCACGATCGCTGAGAAGGCGAGCAACATTGTTCCGGCGAGCATCGCGAATCGGGTTCGACCCATTGTCGATCCTCCAAACTTGAGATTGCGCGGCCTCTGGCGAAGCAGGCCCATAGGACTTCAATCCCCGCTCGGGCGGATTGTTCCCGTTCACTGCACAGTCTCGCTCACGACCGCGCCAGATACACGCCTTCGTGACGCGTTGCCCCATCCGTGCGGACCTGCGTGCTAGGCTTTGCGCTCGTCGGGGGGCAACGTCCGGCCGAGCATGCGAAACGATGCACGCATCAGTGGACGAGAGGCGCTTGCCCGTGGTCGTCATGGGCGTCTCAGCAAGCGGCAAGACGACGGTCGGGGTGGCACTCGCGCGGGCGTTGGGACTGCCTTTCATCGAGGGCGATGGGCTTCACAGCGCGGCCAACATCGAGAAGATGAGCCGCGGCGTTCCGCTCAACGACGCCGACAGGGCACCCTGGCTCGCGGCGGTCGCGGCAACGCTCGCCGATGCGCGTCGATTTCCCCGCGGCGTGGTGGTCGCGTGCTCAGCGCTCAGGGCGAGCTATCGAGACCGGCTGCGGGAGGCGGCTCCGAGCCTGCGTTTCGTATTCCTCGATGCGAGCCCCGCGCTCGTCGAGGCGCGCATGGCCGCAAGGCACGACCACTTCATGCCGGCGAGTCTCGCGACGAGCCAGTTTGCGACCCTCGAGCGGCCGACGGCTGCCGAGCGAGACGTAGCGACCCTTGATGCCGCGCGGCCCCTGCAGGCGCTCACGGCGGCCGCGATGGGCGCGATCGACCGGCCAGGGAAACTCTCAACCGCAGCGGGACTCTGACTCAAGCTATGCACTCCCGATTCCAAGCGACAGCGGTCGCACTCTGTCTCTGGCTGGCGACGTATTTTGCTGCGAGCGCGTCCGCGAGCGCAGATCCCGCGCCGTTCGATCTCACGGGGCCGACGATCGAGGCACGCGTGACCCGCGGCAGCGCCGAACTGCCGATCGCCGAAGTGCCCAACCTCGCTCCCGGCGATCGCATCTGGGTAAAAGCCGACCTGCCGGACTCCCAGTCCGCCCGCTACCTGCTCGTGCTCGCGTTCCTGCGCGGCTCGACGAACCCGCCGCCCGCCGCGTGGTTCCATCGCTGCGACACATGGACGCGCGAGTGCGCGGCTCATGGCATGACGATAACGGTGCCGCCCGGGGCGCAGCAGGTACTGCTTTTCCTCGCGCCGAAGACGGGCGGGGACTTCCGTACGCTCGTCGGGGCCGTCCGCGGGCGTCCCGGCGCGTTCGTGCGCGCCTCGCAGGATCTCGATCAGGCGATGCTCGACCGCTCGCGCCTCGAGAGCTATCTCGCAGCCGTCCGCGAGTTGAACGACAGCGATCCGGCGCAATTGAAGCGCGCTGCGCCGCTGCTCGGCCGGAGCCTCGCGATCAAAGTCGATGCAAAATGCCTCGACCGCATCCCGGAGCTCCAGGCTCCCTGCCTCATGGAAGGCCGCGACGCGCTCATCCTCACGGACGGACACAGCACGTCGATCGTGGAGGCACTGACGGCGACGGGCGGACCCGAGGCCGATCTCGCGATGGAGGCGAGCTACACCCCGCAACTGCGCTATGGCTACTACAGTCCCTACATCGCCTCGGTGCTCGACATCGCCCGCATCCTCGGCTCCTTCGACACGGCGCAATATCAGTACATCCCCGCGCTCACGACGCAGGCGAAAGATAGCCTCGCGCTGACGCTCAATACACCTCCTTCATTCCACGAACCGATGTCGGTGCTCGTCGCGGCGCTCCCGGCGGTCGAGCGTGCGCAGCTGCCGCCGCTGCATGCCGTGGACCCGAAGGAGATCTATTGCGCGCGCAAATCCTCGCTCGTGCTGCCGGTCGAGGGGGCGCCGCTCGTCTTCTCGACGGGGTACGCGCACGACATGGTGTTATCGCTCTCGCGGCCGGGCGCCAAGGCGATTGAGCTGCCGGTGCATGCGGATGCGCAGCAGGGCGGATTCGTCGTCGATACTTCCGGGCTCGACGGCTCTCAGCTCGGAAACAGCTTGCGCGCCTCACTCGAGGGCAGGTGGGGCTTCGAGAAGTACGCTGGACCGACGTTCGAGCTCACGAACGTGCCCTCCGCTGCCTGGACCCTCGATGCAACCGAGGGTGATGCGCTCATCGTCGGTCGGGACGACACCGTGCATCTGCGTGCTGCGAGCATCAGCTGCGTGGACGGCATCATGCTCAAAGACCCCGCCGGCAAGGAGCTCAAGGTCGAGTGGAAGAGCGTCAAGCCCGGGGAGGTGGAAGTGAAGCTGCCCCTGAAATCGGCGCAGCCCGGCTCGATGGCGCTGCTCGTCGAGCAGTATGGCGCCAAAGAGCCCGATGCGGTCGCTCTGCACGCATTCACCGAGGCGGGACGGCTCGACCGCTTCACGCTTTACGCGGGAGACGCCGATGGAGTGCTGAGGGGCAGCCGCCTCGATGAGGTTGCGCGCCTCGAGCTCGAGGGAGTCGCGTTCGACCCCGGCAAGCTCACCTCGGCCGCGGGCGCTGACGAGCTGATGCTGCACGCCCGATCGGCACAAGCGGCCGCGGCGCTCAAATCCGGTGATGGCGGAAACGCGAAAGTCACTCTCAAGGATGGCCGCGTGTTCCTGTTGAAAGCGAGCGTCGAGGCGCCGCGGCCGAGCGTCGCGTTGATCGGGAAAAGCGTCGAGCCCTCGGCCTCGCGCGCGGACAGCCACATCGAGCTCGCGGGGGAGGACGAGTTGCCCCAGGATGCGCGCCTCGCGTTCTCGGTGCGCGCCCGGACGCCGGCGTCCTTCGATCGCGACGAGAGCATCGAGATCGCAACCTCCGACGAGTCGTTCGCGACGACGCTCAGCCTCGCAAACGGTGGGATGACGCTCGAGGATGCGAAGGTCGCCGTCGCGACCCTCGATCCGGCGAAGGCATTCGGCTCCTCGGCATTCGGACCGCTCAAATTTCGCGTCGTCGCGGGCGGGGCCGCCGGCGATTGGCAGCCGCTCGCAACGCTCGTGCGGCTGCCCGCGCTGAGGGCGGTGAAGTGCCCGGCAACACCGGAGCTCGCCTGCAAGCTCACGGGCGCGAATCTGTTCCTCGTCGATGCGATCGCGAGCGACGCGAGCTTCCGCCACGCGGTGCAGGTGCCGGACGGGTTTCCGGGCTACGCGTTGCCCGTTCCTCATCCGGCTGAGGGTCGGCTTTACGTGCGGCTGCGCGATGACCCGGTGGTGATCAATCTCGCGGCGCTCGACATCGAGCAGCTGCCTCCCTCATCCGAGGAGGCGGCGCGCGCCGCAACCCGCCACGCGGCCGTGGTCGAGGATGATCAGACGGTCGCGCGCCCGGCGCGCGATCGCTCTCGAGGCGGCGATGCGAGGCCTGCAAGCCGCGATGACGGTGGAGCAGCGCAGCCGCCGGTCGCGGGGACCGGCCAGATTCCCGGGCGAGCCGCGCCGGCAAAGGATTGACACCGCACGATCAGCGCGATTCGGGCGAGCGAGCCCTCACGTCCTCGGCGACCGATCCTCGATGCGAAGAGCAGCCGTCTCGTCTACTCGCCTCGATGAGAGCGCGGCAGGCGTTGACGAGGCCCGAAGGCGACCGCGCGGCGGTATCGCGTGCGCTGCGTGTCAGCATCTGCGCCGCCGAATCGGCCGGTATGCGTCCGTGCTCCGAGATCATGAGCGCGAGGATGCCTGATACTTCCGCCGTCGCGAGCGAGCTGCCCGAGGCGAAATCGTAATGCCCGCCGGGCATGAGAGTCAGAATCTCGTGTCCGGGCGCGAGGAGGTCTCCGGCGCGCCACGGACCGTCCTCCACACTCTCGACGGCAAGGACGCCCGTGACAGCCGCCGGGAAGCCCTCGGCAGTCGAAGCGGGAACGGCCCCGGTGAACAGCATCCCTTGGCGCTCGCCAGCGCTCACGAGACTCGCGAGCAGCGGATCGGGCGGTCCGGCGAGGCTCAGATTCACGATGTCCGCGTGCGCCAGAATCGCCGCCTCGAGCCCCTGCGCGAGCGTGAAGCTATTGCACACTGCGCGCGCCGCATCGCCCGGCGATTGCCAGCAGGCCTTGAACGCGAGCAGCTGCGCATCGGGCGCGATGCCGACGATTCCGATGCCATTGTTGGCGACCGCCGCGATGACGCCTGCGACCTCGGTGCCGTGGTGATCCTCGAGGAACTGGCGCTCGTCAGCATCCACGAAATTGCGATGCGCGAGAATGCGCCCCTTGAGGTCGGGGTGGTTCAAATCGACGCCGGTGTCGATGATCGCGATGCGCACTCCGGCCCCTCGCGACTGTTGCTGTGCCTCGATCACATCGAGCTCGCGCAAGGCACGCTGCAGAGGCGCGTAGGGATCGTTGTAAGGCATCCATGCGGGCCGCGAGAGTGCGCTGTCTGCCTTTCGAGCCTGCGGATCGACATCCGCAGGCGCTGCGTTCTCTCCGACCGTCTCGGTGCCGAACTCATTGAGCGGCTGCGCCGTCTCAACGCGCGGATCGTGCTCGAGCTGCGCGAGGAGCGCGGTTCTCTCCGTCGCCGGCGGCAGCCGGAAGACGATGCAATGCACGCGAAGTGTCGGAATCGGCCACGCCGAGACCTGCTGCAATCCGTACGCCCGCTCGAGCGCGCGGACCGCCTTGCTCGCCTCCGCCGTGATGCCGTACGCGCCCGCCTGGTCATAGCCGCGCGGCGTCGAGCCCGCTCGCTGCGCTTGCGCCCGGGGCACGTTCCGGACCGTGACCACGATGAAATTCGATGACTGCACGCGCGCGTCCTGCGGCAAGGCAGGAGTCCGCGGGGCGATCGGGAGACTCGCGCACGCGCTCATGAGGAGCGGGATCGCCGCCGCTAGGATGAGGCGCAGGCGTGTGTTCATGCTTGCGTTCTCACGGCACGCTCGGGGGTGCAGGCCGGCACGGCGCATGGCGCAGCGCTCTTCAGGGCGGACGGACTTCCGCCGGCTCCGCGAACAGAACGTTCGGGTCGGCGCGCAGCATCGAGAGCCGCTCATCGAGCACCTCGACCGATGCAATGGGCTCGGCGAAGCCTAGCGTGTAGACGTGGGCGTCCGTCGGACCGTCCACGATGTGCGCGCCTACGCTTTGCAGGAGGCTCTGCAGCTGGTCGAGCGAGAGGTGGGGGCCGAAGACGACTCGTACTCGAGGACCGGAGGCGTAGCCCGCGGCGGGCGTAGTCAGGGTCCGATAGGGCGCCGCGTTCGAGCGCAGTGTCGATGAGGTCGACGCATACGCGGATGCATCGACAGGATTGTGTCTCTGCCACGCCAATGCGCCGAACCCAAGTCCCACCGCTTCGATTACCGCTGCTGCAGCAACCCAGCGGACAAGCACCGGAGAGCCCCAGAAGCGCGGGCGCGCGCCACGGCGTCTCGGTGCCGTCCTGTTCGACGGACGGGCTCGATCGCGCACGGTCTCCCGGCTCGCACCGCTGCGCGGCGGCGTCGGGCCCGAAGTGTCGGCAGCCGATCCCTCGCCGACAATTGGAGGAGCCCCGATCGCAACCGGCGCCGATTCCGTCGCGGCAAAGTTGTCCGCCTCGATGCGTGCAATGAGCTTCTGAAACGATGGCTCGCCGGAGAAGACGAGCAGGCCATCGGTCCGAACGGCGTCGTACAGGCGCTGTTCGGAGTCGAAATCGGCGCGGCAGTCTGGGCAGATCGCAAGGTGAGCACGGACGTCCGCCGCCTCATCGGCATCCAGCCTGCCGTTGATCAGCCATGGAATCAGCTGTGCGGCGCACTCATGGGCATCGACAGTTTCGGGTCTCGAACCCATCTTCATGACTCTCCGAGTTTCAAGCGGGTCCCCCGAGCGCCTCGAGCAGAACCTTCAGCTTCCGGCGCGCGTGGTACATGCGCGTTTTGACGGTGTTGACAGGGCACTCCATGATCGCGGCAATCTCCACACAGGAGTGGCCCAAGGTGTAGGCGAGCTCGAGCACGGTCCGCTGCTCGCGTGGCAGCCGCGTGAGCGCGACGCTCAGCCATTCGCTGAGCTCGGCGTGTTGCCAGGGCTCCTCGCTCGGCTCGCCGGACCCGTCGTCCTCTACGGCCTGCCTTGGCCGCAGGCGCTGGAGCGCCTTGAGCGCCCTGCGGTAGGCGATACCGAGGATCCAGGTCGAGACGAGCGAGGCGCCGCGAAAATCGCCTGCTCTCTGCCACACGACCCAAAACGTGTCGTTGATGATTTCCTCCGCCACGTCGGTCCGTGTGGTGAGGCGGGTCAGGAAGCGCGCGAGCCGGCGGTGATAGAGAAAATAGAGCTCCTTCAAGGCCGCGCCGTCGTGTCCGGTAATGCGTCCGAGCAGGACGACCTCCCGCTGATTGCGAGCGGCGGTGCTCACCGCGCTTTGAGCCGCGGACGTCGGGTCGTGGACGGTTGCCGCAACGGCGGGTCGCCCCGAGCCACTCGAGTCGACGGGTCGAGCGAGCGGCGGCGGGACGCCGCGGTCGACCGCCAGAGCGGGGCCGGCTGAAACAGGCTCTCCGACTCGATTCATAACGCGACCTCCGACCATTTCCACATAATCCCGCGGTGCTCGGTTCAGGCCGCCACATCGTGTGGCGGGACTGCGCGTAAGTACCGCGATTCCCCCAGCCGGTTCAAGGGGTTCGGCCCGATGTCCGCAGCGCGGGAAGGGGGCTCAAAAACGCCAGACTGCGGAGGCCGCGACGCGTCCTCCGGCGATTTCCGGCCCGAAGAGCTGCTCCCCGCGCGCTGAAGTGCGGAAGTAGGACACATCGACTTGAACCGGTCCAACCGCGTGCCCGAACCCGGCATTCCAGAACGCATAGCCGGCCCCGCTCGGATCGCTCACCTCATCGTAACCGGCTCCAGCGGAGAACGTGAAACCGGCGCCGAGGGGCTGGTGCAGCTGTGCGCCGAAGGTCAGGGCGCTGCGATCACGCTCGACCCCGTAGTTCCGGTACGCGATCGCATTGGGCGTCCAGGCGAGCGTCAAAAAGAGCCTATCCTCGAAGGCCCAGGTCGCACCGAGCTCGTCGTAGTCGAAGCGGCGTCCCTCGATCCGCTCATAGAGGTAGGTGCCTCCAGGGAACGCATAATGCGTGTAGCTCAAGGAGAGGCTCTGGGCTGCGGTCAGGCCGAGCCGCACACCTGCATAGAGATCGACCTCTCGCGCCCGCCGGCAGTAACCACCGCCGAGGCCTGCGGAGCCCCAGACACCGGCGTAAAGCTCAGAGGGCCCCTTGCCGCCCGACGAACCGACGTGGATGTCGGCCTGTGCAGCCGGCGCACCGCAGGTGCGCGATAGGCCGTTGTAGACGTAATCGCTGGTGAGGGCGACCGAGCCTCCGAAGTTGTTCGCGGCCGATGCCGGTTCAATGCGACCGAATGCCGCCCCCGCCAGAGCCCCGATTGCCCCGATCGTCGCGGCTGCCCTGATTGCGCTCCAGCGGCGCTCTGCGGTACCCGAGCGGGAGAGCGGGAGCGCTGCCGTAGGACACATGCGCGAATCTTGCCCGGAATCGCAGTCCGCGGATATCTCCCGCAGGTTCGGGGGCTTGCAGCGCGTTGAACCTTTTGGCCCGGTGGCGAGCACTTAGGGGATGCGTCGAGTCCCGGCGCACCGGGTGCGCGTTTGTCCCAGGATTCCCGCCATAGCGATCGGACCCTCGAGCGCCTGCCGCTCGTGACGTTGTATCTGAGCGAGCGCTGCAACTCCCGCTGCATCACGTGTGATTACTGGCGCTACGGCCACGCCGACATGACGCTCGAGCGCGTCACGCTGCTCGCGCCGAGCCTTCGCGCCCTGGGGACACAGGTCGTCCTGATCTCGGGCGGCGAGCCGCTGCTCAATCGGGAATGGCGCGAAATTTCGGGCTTCCTCCGGGAGCAGGGCCTGAATCTGTGGCTGCTCACTTCCGGACTGTCTCTCGCGAAGCACGCCAGGGCCGCCGCGCAGCTGTTCGATCAGATCACCGTCTCGCTCGACGGCGCACGCCGCGAGACGTATGCGGCGATCCGAGGAGTCGACGCGTTCGAGCATGTCCTTGCCGGCGTGCGTGCGGCCTCCGCCGCCGGCGCGCCGGTCAGCCTGCGAGTGACGCTGCAAAGGGGCAACTTCCGGGAACTGCCGGAGTTCGTCGACCTTACGCGCTCCTCGGGAGCGAGTCAGGTCTCCTTTCTCGCCGCGGATGTCGCCAATCCGCATGCCTTCGCGCGACGCGACGGAGAGCTCCCAGACGTTGCGCTTCGGCCGCAGGAGCTGCTCGAGCTCGCGGACATCCTGGAGAACACCTTTCGGACGTGTGCGAGGGACTTTCAGTCGGGATTCATCGCCGAGGCGCCGGGCAAGCTCTGGCGCATCCTCGAGTACTTCACGGCCGTCTGTAGGCTCGGACCCTACCCGCCCGTGCGGTGCAACGCGCCCGAGTTCTCGGCCGTGGTCACGGCGCAAGGCAGCCTGCAGCCCTGCTTCTTCATTCCAGGGCCTCTCGGGCAGAACGGGGGTGGCGGCCTCGAGCGCGAGCTGAACGCGCCCGCGTTTGTCCAGCTGCGCACGGATATCCGCGAGGGGAGACGCCCCGAGTGCACCCGGTGCGTGTGTTCGATGTGGCGCGACCTGCCGGCTTCTGATCTGCCCTTAGAACTGCGCGCTCATGCTTGACGTTGCATTCAAGCCGGCGCAGCCCGTGGAGCGAGTGCTGTTGAGACCCGCGCATCTGCGCTTGCTGGGCAAGCTCATCGGCGCGCTCATGGCCTGGACTTACCGGCTTCGGGGCAAACATCGCTACGACGATTTCGTCATCGAACGCGTGCAGGGCATGCCGCTTCTCATCGTCCCGAGCGTTTTCAATCCGAAAGTGCCCCGGACGGGAGAATTTCTTTCAGCGCAGATCGATTCGCTAGTGGCAGGGGAGGACTTCGAGATACTGGACATGGGCAGCGGTTCCGGGGTTTGCGCTCTGCAAGCGGCCAAGTACGCGCGACGCGTGGTCGCGGTCG
>DASXNC010000278.1:0-1879 GCA_036495325.1 Steroidobacteraceae bacterium | reverse complement strand
TTCATTGTTGCGGCCCCGCGTGCGAGCTGCGCCTCATTCTCCTCGACGAGCAGGCGGCGCAGGATCGCGAGCATCGCGACGCCGGACATCATCGCCGCCGGTATCCAGGTGAGGAGCCCGCCGAGCTCCTGGTCCGTTAGTGGCGCGATGGCCCACGCCCGCCCGCAGACCGCGTAGACATCGAACAGCACCGTCGTGTGCAGCGCGATGTATGCGCCGAGCAGGATCTGCGGCAGCGCCACGAGGCACACGATGAGGATCCGGATCGGATAGCCGAGCGCCGCCGGGCCCTGCAGGCGGCGTGGCGCGAGCATCAGCCACCAGAAGAGCAGGCCGTCGACCGCCATGCTCCAGTTCATCGTGAGATAGCGCTGCAAGTTCAGCATCGCGCCGAAATGCACCGACGGCGTGAGCCAGAAAAAGATCAGCCCGACGAACGCGACGGGCGCAATCACCGGGTGCTGAATCAGCCGGAACAGTCGGACGCCGAAGCGCGGAATCCACTTGAAGCCGCGTCGCTCCCGGCAGAGCTTCGCGCCGGCTTCGCGCCAGCCGAGCGGGATACCCGCCCACATCGCCCGTCCGGGGGAGGCGAGAACGATCAGCACCGGGGCCACATGGTGCAGCACCAGGTGCTGCAGCCGATGCACCCAGAACATGTGCTGCGCCAGGAAGTCGTAATAGGTCTGCAGGACCGCGTAGGCGAGCGCGAGTCCCAGGAAAAACGAGAACGGGCGCCAGAATCCCGCCCGCTCGCCGCGGCGCGCGAGCTCGCCGAGGCCGCGCGCGTAGAAAACGGCGGACGCGGCGCACACGAGAATGACCGTGGGAGAAACTTCCCAGGGCGCGAGATAGAAGAGAATGGAATGCATCGGCGCGGAGCGCATGGTACCGGGCCGCGCCGCCTCTGTACACGTCGACGATGCTTGCCCGGCGCGCGTAGCCGGCGAGGCGCCGTGAGGCTCAGCGCGCTCAAGCCACGGCTTGCCCACTCCACTCGGGCCGCGCCGAGGTGCGCACGCGCTCGTCAGCCTGCTGACTCTTCGCGAGAAACGGCCCGAGCGCGAGCAGGTCGAGATGGCCTTTGAGAAATGCCCGTACTGCATCCTCCGGCGAGCAGACGATCGGCTCCTCGTGGATGTTGAAGCTCGTATTGACGACGGTCGGGAGCCCGGTGAGCCGCATGAATTCGGCGATGAGACGGTGATAGCTCGGATTGTCGGCGGCGGCGACGAGCTGCGGCCGGGCAGTACCGTCGACGTGGACGACCCCGGGCGCCCGCTCGCGCATCTCGCGCGTGCAGTCGAACGTGATCGTCATGAATCGCGCAGCGTTGCGCGCTCCCCGCACGCGCTCGAAACAGCGGTCCGCGTGCTCCGCGAGCGTCGAGGGCGCGAACGGCATGAACTCGGTTCGCGCGAGCCGGTGATTGAGCCAATCGTTGACGGACGGATCATCTGGCCGGTAGAGGATCGACCGGTTCCCGAGCGCGCGCGGACCGTACTCCATTCGGCCGGTCATCCTCGCGACGACGTAGCCAGCGGCAAGGAGGCGCGCGATCTCCGACTCGACATCTGGCGAGCGTGCATACGTAATGCCTGCGCGCGCGAGCGCCGCCTCCATCTCGCCCTCACCGTACTCTGGACCGAGGTACACGTGTTCGAAGCAGCGCCGACCGGCCCTCCATCCGCCCATCCGCTCGGCTGCCTTCACGAGCGCTGCGCCCGCGGCGAGCCCTTCATCCGACATCGCCGGGTAGATGAAGATCCGCTCGAGACCGGGCAGCTCGTGGATGCGCTGATTGATTTTCACGTTTGCGACGACGCCGCCCGCGAGCGCGACCTGCCGCAATCCTGTACGCGCCATCCAATACGCTACA
>DASXNC010000277.1:0-2570 GCA_036495325.1 Steroidobacteraceae bacterium | reverse complement strand
GGCGGCGCAGCTCCGCACCCTCACCGAAGCCGACTGCGAGCGGCAGTGCCCCGAGCGCGGCGGCGAGCGTCGTCATGAGGATCGGGCGGAAGCGCAGGATGCACGCCTCGCGGATCGCGGCGCGGGGGGTGAGTCCGCGTCCGCGTTCTGCGGCGAGCGCGAAGTCGATGATCAGGATCGCATTCTTCTTCACGATACCAATCAGCAGGATGACCCCGATCAGCGCGATGATCGAGAACTCCATGTTGAAGAGCATCAGCGCGAGCAACGCGCCGATGCCTGCTGAAGGCAGCGTCGAGAGAACGGTGATGGGATGCACGTAGCTCTCATAGAGGATCCCGAGCACGATGTAGATGGTAATCAGCGCGGCGGCGATCAGCACCGGCTCATTTCCCACGGAACTCTGGAAGGTGCGCGCGGTGCCCTGGAAACTCCCGTGTACGGTGACGGGCATTTGGATCCGCTCCTCGGCGTCGGCGAATGCCGTCGCCGCCTGGCTCAGCGAGTAGCCGGGAGCGAGATTGAAAGAGATGGTCGTCGCGAGCGAGGTATTTTGATGATTGACGGAGGTCGGAGCCGAGGAAGTCGCGAAGTGCGCGATGGCAGCGAGCGGAACCATCGTCTCCGGAGCGACGCTTATCGGGTTGCCGGTCGACACATCGCGCAGCGGCAGCAGCGGAACGGCAGGCACACCCGAGCTGCTGCCGCCGGCCGCCGTGCTGCCCGCCGTGCCGTTCGCCGCGGAGCCGGTAACGGATGCCGCGCCCGTCACGCCGCCCTGCGCCGTGCCGCTCGATACGAGGCTCGAGATAGTGCTCGAGGCGGGAATCGTCGCGCCCGAGCTCCTGATAGTTCCCGTCGCCGTGCCGTTCGAGCCGCCTGAGCTGCTCGAGCTACTCGCGCTGCTCGCGCCGCCGATCGGGGGAGTGGCCGCCGAGGCCGCGCCCGCTGCCGCTCCGGTCGCGAGCCCCCCGGTTACCGCACCACCTCCGCCGGCGCCGGCTGCCCGGCCCGTCGAAGTCGCCGCGTTGCTGCTGGAGGAGCTCGTCGTAGTGGTCCCGCCGTTCAGTGCGCCGCTCGGCGTCGAGGCGAGTCCACCCGCTGGAATGGCGTAGCCGCCCGTCGCGATGTAGATGTCGTTGAGCGCGCTCGGCTGGCGCGCATATATCGGATCGACCTCCATCACGACGTGATATTGATTGAGCGCGGTGTAGATCGTTGAAACGAGCCGCTGCCCGAACGCATCGTAAAGCGTATTGTCGATGTTGAGCGGCGCGATGCCGAGTCGTGCAGCCGAGGAGCGGTTGATGTCGACGTACGATTCCACACCGTGCTCTTGCTGGTCGGTGTCGACGTCGGTGAGGGCGGGCTCCGACTTCATCTCCTGCGCGAGCAGCGTCGCCCAGTGCCGCAGCTGATCGAGGTCATCGCTCTGCAGCGTGTACTGATAGTTGGCGTTCGACTGCCGCCCGCCGATGCGCATCTCCTGCTGCGGATTGAGGAAGATTCTGAGGCCAGTCACGCGCTCGAGCTGCGGGCGCAGGCGCTGGATCACCTGCTGCATGGTCGCGCCGCGCTCCGCTTGGGGTTTGAGCTCCGCGAACATGAAGCCGCCTCCCGCACGCGAGCCGCCTGTGAAGCCGACCACGTGGGATACCGCGGGATCGCGCCGCACGATGTCGATGACGGCCTTCAGCTTCTGCTTCATGAGGTCGAAGGAGATCGACTGGTCGGCCCGCATCCCGCAGTTGAGCTGGCCGGTGTCTTCCTGTGGAAAGAACCCCTTCGGCACGACGATGTACAGGTACACGGTGAGCGCGATCACACCGAGGAGCAGCGCCAGCGTCACGGGCGCGTGGTCGAGTGTCCAGTCGAGGGCGTGGCCGTAGAGAACGAGCACCCGGTCGAAGGAGGTGCGCCAGGCCCGAGCGAGCGGGTGGGGCGGACGACTCTCGCGCTCGCGCGGCAGCACGTAGGCGCACATCATCGCGGTCGTGGTGAGGGAGATCGCGAGCGAGATGAGGACGGCGGCGGAGAGCGTCAACGCAAACTCTCGGAACAGACGCCCGACGATGCCGCCCATGAAGATGAGCGGGATGAACACGGCCACCAGCGAGACGCTGATCGAGAGGACCGTGAAGCCGACCTCGCGCGCGCTCCGCACCGCAGCCTCGAAGCGGCCAACACCCGCCTCGATATGGCGCGTCGCGTTCTCGACCACCACGATGGCGTCGTCGACCACGAAGCCCGTCGCGACGGTGAGGGCCATGAGCGAGAGATTATTGAGACTGAACCCGGCGAGATACATCACCCCGAGCGTGCCGCAGAGCGAGGACACCACGGCGACGGCGGGGATCGCCGTCGCCCGCACGCTCGAGAGAAAGATGCTCACGACCAGGATCACGAGCAGGAGCGCGATGAGGAGCGTCGTCTCCACCTCATGCAGCGATGCGCGGATCGTGGTTGTGCGGTCAGAGGCGACCGAGAGGACGATGTCCTGAGGAATCTCCGCGCGCAGCTGCGGAATGAGTGCGTTGACCGAGTCGACCGTCTGAATGATGTTCGCGTTC
>DASXNC010000276.1:0-1666 GCA_036495325.1 Steroidobacteraceae bacterium | reverse complement strand
CCATCGCGGTGCTGCTCGTGCTGATCTTCTCCAAATATTTCTACCTCGCGAGCATCAGCAGCTACTACACGTTCTATCTCATCCGGCATTTCGGCGTGTCCGTGCGGACCTCGCAGCTGTACCTCTTCGTCTTCCTCGGCGCGGTGGCGCTCGGCACGATCGTGGGCGGCCCGCTCGGCGACCGCTTCGGCCGCAAATACGTCATCTGGGCTTCCATCCTCGGTGTCCTGCCGTTCACGCTGCTCCTGCCGCACGCGAGCCTCGTGTGGACAGCCGTTCTCACGGTACCGATCGGCCTCATTCTCGCCTCGGCGTTTCCCGCGATCATCGTGTACGCGCAGGAGCTGATACCGGGCCGCACGGGCACGATCGCCGGACTTTTCTTCGGGTTCGCCTTTGGCATGGGCGGGGTCGGTGCCGCCGTGCTCGGCGTCATAGCCGATCACACGAGCATCGAGTTTGTGTACGCCATCTGTGCCTTCCTGCCGGCGCTCGGCCTGCTCGCGGGACTCCTCCCCCACGTCGAACGGGAGCACGCGGGCGCCCATTAACGGAAGTTAATCATTCGCCCACCTCGGCTGAATCCTCAGCCGCCCAACATGTTTGTTTCGTCAGGCCAATTTGCCCATGGGGGCGTGCCATTCCGCTCCTTTTCAATCGTTCGCTGCGCCGCTTGCCTTGCCGGCGCGCCTCCCGGCGGGTGGCCAGCCCGCTGCTCGCGCTCATCCTCGCTGCCGGGGTTTCCGCGTGCAGTCTGGGACCGGCGTATAGACGACCGAACATTGCTGCACCGCCCGCTTGGCACACGCCACCTGCGGCGCCTACTGCCGGGCAGGCCGGACCCCCGCCGTGGCCCTCCGCCGATTGGTGGGACGGCTTCCATTCAGCAGAGCTCGGGCGGCTGATCGAGGCGGGCCAACGCGCCAACGATGACCTCGCGGCGGCTATCGCTCGAGTGCGGCAGGCGGATGCGCAGGTACGCGTCGCGAGTGCGCCGCTCCTGCCCTCGCTCGACGGCAGCGCCTCGGGCGCGCGCCAGCGCGTGATCAGTCCTCTGGGCAACGGTGCACTGCTCTTCAATCAGTTCTCGGCCGAGCTTTCCGCCGCCTATGAGCTCGACTTCTGGGGAAAAAACCGCGCGGCGCGCTCCGCGGCGCTCGCAACGGAGGCCGCGAGCCGGTACGACCACGAGACCGTCGAGCTTTCGGTGATGTCGAGCCTCGCCAACACCTACTTCGCGGTGCTCGAGATTCGCGACCGTCTGCACATTGCGCACGACAACCTTGCAGACGCGCAGGAGACGCTCGAGGGCCTCGAGACTGACGAGGAAGCCGGCACGACGACCGCGCTCGACGTCGCGCAGCAGGCGACGGTCGTCGCCACCGTCGCCGCAAGCATTCCGCCCCTCGAGCAGCAAGAGCGGCAACAGACCGACGCGCTCGCCATTCTCGTCGGCGCGACTCCGCAGGCTTTCGACGTCGCCGCAAAGACGCTCGACGGCCTCTCCGAGCCGCCTCTCGGAGCGGGTCTGCCAGCCGAGCTGCTCGCGCGGCGCCCGGACGTCGCACTGGCCGAGGCGCAGCTCATCGCCGCGAACGCCAACATACAGGCGGCGCGGGCCGCCTTCCTACCGAGCATCGAGCTAACCGCGGCGGGTGGCTACGCG
>DASXNC010000275.1:0-4203 GCA_036495325.1 Steroidobacteraceae bacterium | reverse complement strand
CGCCGCGAGCGCGAGGGCCGGCTTGATCGTCGAGCCGGAGGGATAGGTGCCGCGAAGCGCGCGGTCGAGGAGCGGCCTGTTGCTGTCGTTCGCGAGAGCCGCGTACTCGGCGCGGGAGATGCCGCGTGCGAAGAGATTCGCGTCGAATCCCGGATGGCTCACGAGCGCGAGCACGTCGCCATTGCGCGGGTCGAGTGCGACGACCGCGCCGCGGTGGTCTCCGAGCGCCTGCTCTGCGGCCTGCTGAGTCTTCACGTCGAGAGCGAGAAGCAGATTCTCGCCGGCTACGGGTGCTTGCGTGCGCAACCCGAGCCCGAGCGCTCCCTGCTTGTCCACCGCGCGGCCCTGTGCGTCCACCAGGACCTCGCGGAACCCGTTGGTTCCGTGCAGCGCCTTCTCGAACGCGTTCTCCACGCCGGTCTTACCGATGAGCGCCGTGCCGGCGTACGCAGCGCTGTTGATGCGCGTGAGATCCTGTTCGCTGATCGCGCCGACATAGCCGAGCGCGTGCACGCCGAGCGCACCGTAGGGATAGAGGCGCGTCTCGCGGGTCTTGATATCGACGCCCGGGAATTCGAACCTCACGACCGCAAAGCGCGCAGCATCCTCATCGGACATGTGCAGGCGGATCGGCACGCTGTCGAAGCTGCGGCGCGAGAGGATCGTGCGCCTGATCTCGGGCAGATCGTCCGGGGCGATCATCCCGATTCCGGCGAGCCGTTTGAGCGTCGATCCGAGGTCCGGGACATCGTCACGGATGAGCTCGAGCTGGTAGGCGGGCTGACCGCTCGCGAGTACCACGCCGTTGCGATCGAGCATCAGGCCGCGCGCGGCCGGGATCGGCTCGACGCGCACTCGGTTCGCCTGTGATAGCTGCGTGTAGTAGTCGTGCCGGATCACCTGCAGCAGATAGAGCCGGCCGAAGAGCACGAACGTCCCAGCCGCGATCAGCAGGCCCGCGACGAGCGAGCGGGCCAGGAACAGCCGCTGCTCGGCTCCGTGATCCTTGATTTTGACGCCCCGCACCATGCGTGAGGCCCGCCTAGCGCGGGGAGTGGCTGCGCTCGAGCAGCGCGACCGCGAGCGGCCAGACGAGGGCGCCGGTCGCGGCGTGCACCCAACGCAGGGGGCTCGTCATCGGGTGCCCGCTCCAGCCGTCAATCGCGAAAAGGATGAACTCGTAAACGATCAGAGCGCCCAGCACGATGAGCATCTGCTGGAAGGCAGGTTTGGAGCGGATCTTCTGATGCTCGCGCACGGCCACGTAGGTGATGGTGGTGAGCGCGAGGGCGTGCTGTCCGAGAACCGCGCCACGAAAAACGTCGAGCGTGAGCCCCGAGGCGAAGCCGAGTGCGAGCCCGCCGGCGCGGGGCGCAGCGATCGACCAGTACAGCACCGCCAGGACGAGGAATGCGGGACGCAGAAGTGCGAGCCACTGCGGCAGCGGCAGGATCGTGAGGATCAGCCCGATGAAGGTTGTGAGCAGCATCCGCCCCCGCGGCTCGGCGAGGCGGGCGTTCATGGGTTCGCTCCCGCAGTCGGAGCAGGCTCGCGGGGCGTCGGCGGGGGCGCCACAGGGGCAGCGGCAGGGGCTGCGGCAGGCGCTGCGGAGCCATCAGGCTCTGCAGTCCTTGGCTGGGGTGCCGCCTGGTCCCCGGCGGCCCCGGCCGGCCTCCGCCGGGGGGTAGCACTCGCCGCATGCGCGGCCGGCTTCGGTGCGGGCGTGGTGCTGGCGGCCGGTGCAGTGGGCTTCGGCCGGGGCGGCACCGATTGCGGCTGATAGGCGGGATCACCACTCGGCAAGTTCTTGTCGATGGAGGCGGACGTAGCGGTTGGGGTCGGCGCCGCAGGATGGTCGCCCTTGAACCAGACGAGCATGACTTCGTGCATGCGGTCGAGCTGGGCGAGAGGACGAGCCCGGACCTGCGCCGACGGCTGGACCGTGTCATGCCGCACATCGGTGATGCGCGCGACCGGGTAGCCCTGCGGGAACACGCCGCCGAGCCCGGAGGTAAGGAGCAGGTCCCCGGACTTCACGTCGGCATTGGCGGGCAGATAGGGCAAGGCGAGCGCCTGCGTTTCTCCCGTGCCGAGGGCGATGGTGCGCACGCCGGTGCGCTCGATCTCGACCGGGACCGCATGCTCGGGATCGGTAATCAGGATGACCTCGGCGCTCCAGGGCCCAACGCGCATCGTCTGCCCGAGCAGCCCATGGGCGTCCATCACCACCTGGTTCTTGAAGACGCCGTTGCGCGCTCCGCGATTGACGAGCAAGCGTCGGCGCGGGCTGTCGAGCTCGACCTCCACGACTTCGGCGACGATCCAGTGATCCGCGACGGGCGGCAGCGCGTCGCGCAGTCCGCGCAGCTCCCCGTTCTCGCGTGCCAGCGCCTCGAAGCGCTGCTGCCTCATCTCGAGCGTCTGCTGCTCGCGCTCGAGCTGCGCGTTCTCGGCCTCGAGCGTAGCGCGCGTGGCGAAAATCTGCTCCAGCCAGCGCCACGCCTCGGTGGGAGAGCTCACGGCGAGCTGCAGCGGATAGGCCGCGCCGCTCAAGACGTAGCGCACGTCCGCGAGCCAGCCGCGGCGCTGATCGACGAACATGAGCACGATCGCAAGGATCGCGTACAACGTGAAGCGGAAGCCGGGGGAGGTTCCGCGTCCCGGCGATGGTCGGTAGGCGCCTGCAGCGAATCCAGGCACGGGCCTCGCCTACTCGAGGCCGAAGTGCCCCGGGCCCAACTCGTCCATCAGCTCGAGGATGCGCCCGCCGCCGCGAGCGACGCACGTGAGCGGATCGTCGGCGACGACCACTGGCAGGCCCGTCTCCTCGGTGAGGAGCTTGTCGATGTCGCGCAGCAGCGCGCCGCCGCCCGTGAGCACGATGCCGCGCTCGGCCACGTCCGCACCGAGCTCGGGCGTGGTCTGCTCGAGCGCTTGTTTGACGGCGCTGACGATGCTCTGCAGCGGCTCCTGCAGCGCCTCGAGAATCTCGTTGCTGTTGAGCGTGAAGCTGCGCGGTACCCCCTCGGAGAGATTGCGGCCCTTGACCGACAGTTCGCGCACCTGCTGGCCCGGATAGGCGGACCCGATCTCGATCTTGATGCGCTCCGCCGTCGCCTCGCCGATCAGGATGCCGTAGTTGCGGCGCACGTAGTTCATGATGGCATCGTCGAACCGGTCGCCGCCGATCCGCGCCGAGTTCGCGTAGACGATGCCGTTCAAAGAAAGCACCGCGACCTCGGAGGTGCCGCCGCCGATATCGAGCACCATGGAGCCGCGCGCCTCGTGCACGGGCAGCCCCGCGCCGACCGCCGCAGCCATCGGCTCGCTCACGATCGCGACGTTGCGCGCGCCCGCGCCTTCGGCCGACTCGCGGATCGCGCGGCGCTCGACCTGGGTCGAGCCGAACGGCACGCAGACGAGCACTCGGGGGGAGGGCTTGAGCATCCGGGCGCCGTGCACCTTGTTGATGAAGAACTGCAGCATCTTCTCGGTGTACGTGAAGTCGGCGATGACGCCGTCCTTCATCGGACGCACCGCGGTGATGTGGCCCGGCGTGCGGCCAAGCATGTTCTTCGCTTCCGAGCCGACCGCGACGATCACCTTGCCGCCGCGGGTGGGCTCGTCCTGAACGGCGACGACCGAGGGCTCGTTGAGCACGATGCCCTTGTCACGCACGTAAATGAGCGTGTTTGCCGTGCCCAGATCGATCGACAGATCGCTGGAAAAATAGCCGCGCAACCGTTTGAACATGAAGGGATAAGGATGCGACCGAGACGGGACCCCCGAGAGTGGCGCGTAACATATCAACGGATGCGACATACTACAAGGCGAGGTGTATGATTCCGCGCCGTTTTTTCCGCAGTTTGCGAACTCGATCAGACTTATGGAACGCGAAGAGATCGCCGCAATTGCTCACCTCGCGCGGCTCGAGCTCGGCGAGGCGGAGCTCGCCGCCTATAAAGAGAGCTTGACGAGCATCCTCGCTCTCGTCGGCGAGCTCGATCGTGCGGACACGGCGGGCGTCGCGCCCATGGCGCACCCGCTCGCGGGGCTCTCGCAGGGTCTGCGCTCCGATGAGGTGACCGAGCGCGACGAGCGCGATCGCTATCAGGCGAACGCGCCACGCGTCGAGGCCGGCCTGTACGTCGTTCCGAAGGTGATCGAGTGAGCTGGCACGCGAGAACGCTGACGGAGCTCGCG
>DASXNC010000274.1:0-3531 GCA_036495325.1 Steroidobacteraceae bacterium | reverse complement strand
TCTGGATCGGGTTCTTCGCGTACCGACAGGTCGAGTATTCGAGCAACCTGTGGTGGCGGTTCGCACTCGATGCGAACGCGCCGCGCATGCTGCGGGCCTCACTCGTCGTCTCGATCCTCGCGGCGGGACTCCTGGTGCGCTCGCTCCTCAGGCCCGCCGAGCGCGCCGCACTCGGGACGGCGCCGACGCTCGATGAGATCGAGCTCGCCGTCGATCGCTCCCCTCGAGCGCTCGCCTGCGCCGCGCTCACTGGCGAGAAGCGCTTCGTCACGAGCGACAGTCGCGAATCGTTCATCATGTACCAGGTGCAGGGCCGCAGCTGGATCGCGCTGGGCGATCCGGTCGGACCGTCCCGCGAGTCCGAAGAGCTCGTCTGGCGCTTCCGCGAGCTCACGGATGTCCACGGGGGCCGGCCGGTCTTCTATCAAACGAGCGCCGAGCGCGCTCCACTCTATCTCGATCTCGGTCTCGCGGAGCTGAAGATCGGCGAGGAGGCGCGTGTGCCGCTCGCCGGGTTCTCGCTCGACAGCGGCCGCCGGGCAGAGCTGCGACTCGCGAGGCAGCGCGCCGAGCGCGATCGGGCGAGCTTCGAGCTGGTGCCGCGGGAGGCGGTGCCCGCTGTGCTGCCCGCGCTCGAGGCGATCTCCGAGGCGTGGCTCGCCGAGAACGCGGCCGTCGAGAAACGCTTCACTGCCGGCGCGTTCTCGGAGCGCTATATCCGCCGCTTTCCTGTCGGGCTTGTACGCCGGGAGGGCGAGCCGGTCGCCTTCGCGAATCTCTGGATCACCTCGGCGAGGACCGAATGCGCAGTGGACTTGATGCGCTTCGGACCGGACGCGCCGGCCGCGGCGATGGATTATCTGCTCCTCGAGCTGATGCTGTGGGCCCGATCGAGCGGATTCGAGTGGTTCAGCTTAGGCGTCGCCCCGCTCGCGGGGCTCGATCGCGATCCGCTCGCGCCGGCGTGGCACCGGGCCGGCCATGCTCTTTTCCCGCATGGGGAGCACTTCCACAACTTCGAGGCTCTGCGCCGCTACAAGGCGAAGTTCCACCCCGTCTGGGAGCCGAAGTACCTCATGGCCCCCGGCGTCGCCGCCCTGCCGCACATCCTCGTCGATGTCGCGCTGCTCGTCGCGGGCCGTGGAAAGAAGCGCGCCTCGAGCGCCGCGGCCTCGAACTCGATTGGTATGAAGTGACATAACGCGCCCGCGGCCTCCCCACGCGATGCCGCGGGTGCGATATGATCTCTGAATCGCGCGCTCAATCAGCAATAGCAATAAGGCGCTTCTGAATGTCCGTCTACATCGATTCAGCGAGTCGGCTCATCGACGAGCAGGAGCCGAGCCTCGCTCTCAACTGTCCACACTGCGAGGTGACCGCTCACGTGACGCCGAGCGCCGTGCCGCGATTCGAGGATCTGCAGAACGTGAAGCCAGCCGCGGTCGGGGTGGTCTACCGATGCGACGCCTGCCACGCGCCGATCTACCTGCGCTACCCGGTGCGCGTTTACCGCGCGAATCGGGTCGAGCTCTCCCCGCAGTTCGTCGAGGTGGAACGGGCACGCGAGAAGTTCACCTTCACTCATCTGCCCGAGGATGTGGAGCTGCTGTTTCGCGAGGCGCTTACGTGCTTCTCGAGCGGCGCTTTCAACGCGTTCGCGTCGATGTGCCGCCGGACGGCGCAGGCCGTCTTCGGCGATCTCGGCGAAGCCGGGAAGCTCCGCCTGTTCGATGAGCTGAACGAGGTGCGCGAGATGGCGGACATCGACTCGCGAATGTTCCTCACGCTGAGAAACGTCATCTTTGGAACTCAGTCCGACGCGCGCGACGATCCGCCGCAGCTCGCGGCAGCGAGCGCTGCGGTCCTGCTCGAAGTGATGAAAGACCTGCTCTACGAGGCGTACATCCGCAAGGGACGGCTGCAGCAGGCGCTCACGGTCCGCCGGTTCTTCGTCGATGAGACCCAGGACGACCTCACGCCCGTTGCCGCATCGCGGCAACCTCCGCGACAAGCCGGCTGAGACCACAGCCGACCGCACTCGCTTCCAGCCACCGCGACGAACCGCGCCCGCCAAGGTTGCGAGCCGGCCTCAAGTTTCTCGCCTTCCCGCCGTTAACCGCAGAGAGGTTACACTCACCGGGACCGGGCCCGGCTGCTGCGGCCCCGGAGGAACGGTCGAATGTACGACGGCGCCGACACAGTCATTCTCTACGAGGAGCTCGCCTATCAGGACGTGCTCCCCGTGCTTTGGCGCGCGCTTCCCGGAACCATCGACCCTGCGCTCAGTGCGAGCTTCAGCGACCAAAACGTCCGGCTGCTCGAGGCCTGCGCGGCGATCGAGGAGCACGCGGGCAGCGAGAAGCAGGACGAGGACTCTCCGGAGCTGCAGCGGCTCGAGTTCAAGGTCAATCTGCTTCTCGAGCTGATGGGTCAGCTCCTTGTCGCGAACCGCCCGCGTCCCGCCGCCGTTCCGATCCGTTTCAATGCGCTCGGCGCTGTGTGGCGCGCAGCGGCCCCGCTCCCCGAGGCGGGCGCGCAGGGCGTTGCCGAGATCTATCTGCGGGACTTCCTCGCCGAGCCGCTGCGGCTCATCGGCCGCATCACGAACGTCACGCCCGACGGCCAGGTCAAGGCGCGCTTTGCGGCAACCGGCGAGGCCGTCTCGGATCTCATCCAAAAGCTCGCATTCCGCCGTCACCGCCGTCAGGTCGCCGAGAGCCGCCAGCCGCGCCGCGCCTGACCCCGCCTTCAGCCGCACCGCCGGAGATTTGACGGCCCTGTGACTGCCGTCACGCCGGCATGGCTGACTGCCGAACGAGTTAGGAGGCGCTTCACACCAGCTGAGCGTGTGAGAGTGAACAATAGCTGCCACGGTTCGGGTCTCGCCGGAGAGTCGATGTCGGCAACTGAAATGGCCATCGTCCCCACAGCAGAAAGGGACGAGGCGGGGGACGCGGGCTCGCGGCTCGAGGAGCGCAGCCGCGTCCGCTTGCCGACGGGCACCTCCCCGGCCATCCGGGGCGTAATCTCCCTCATCCGCCAGGTGGCCGAGCACGACTCGACGGTCCTGATCCTCGGGGAGTCCGGAACAGGCAAGGAAGTCATCGCGCGCGCGGTCCATGATCTTTCCCCGCGCCGCCAGAGGCCGTTCGTCGCGGTCAACTGCGGCGCGATACCCGCCGAGCTCCTCGAATCGGAGCTTTTCGGCCACGAGAGGGGCGCATTCACCGGCGCCGTCGCGGCACGCAAGGGGCGTTTTGAGATCGCCGAGGGAGGCACGCTCTTCCTCGATGAGATCGGCGACATCACCCAGCAGATCCAGGTGAAGCTGTTGAGACTGCTGCAGGATCGGGAATTCGAGCGGCTGGGCGGAACCGAGACGCTCAAAGCGGACATCCGCTTCGTCGCCGCCACCCACCGGCCGCTGGAGCAGATGATCCAGAAGGGCGAATTCCGGGAGGACCTGTTCTACCGGCTCAACGTGGTGCCGATTGTGCTGCCGCCGTTGCGCCAGCGCCCCGAGGACATCGA
>DASXNC010000273.1:0-2332 GCA_036495325.1 Steroidobacteraceae bacterium | reverse complement strand
GCAGCGTCTCGTCGCGGCAAGTCCGGGACGACCTGAGGCAATGCACCCGCCGCGCCGAGCCCGATGCGATGGTCGACGTTGTCCCAGCCACTCTCGTGGCGTCGCGTGAAGTTAAGTTCCCGGGCCTGCGCGAGCTCCTCGCGGGCGAGTGTCACCGACCACAGGCCGAACGGGCCGCGCTCGGCGCGTCGATCCTCGACGCGCTGCCAGCCGTCGAAGCCCAGGTGCAGGGTGAAGGGGACGCGATCCTCGATCGCGAGCGCCTTGCCGCGCGGCAGCTGCTCGATCACCACCTCATCGCGCCAGTGCCAGATACTTGCTGCCCGGCTTGCTCGGCCCGCACCACTCGCGACCGGCTCGCCCGGGCCTGCGATCGCCCGATGGCCGAAGTGCCGCTCGATACGATCGAGCCACTCGACCGGCCGGCGCCGCTCGCGCGCGACGAGGAGCTTGAGGAATTCGGCGTGCGCCCAGAGCAGCGGCATGGCGGCGCCCGACGGCCGACCGGGGGCGAGCCCGAGCTCGGGGATGGGGGTGGCATCCCAAACCTGCTCGGGCAGGAGTCCCCCCGCGCTCGCACAGCGCGACATCGTGTGCAGATACGGCAGGGGATCCTCACCGCTCTGCAGCGCGAGATGCCCGCGCTCGCCGACCAGCAGCGGCCAGCCGCGACCGATGCCTTGCCCGTCGAACGGATTCCCGTCGGCGTGCTCGCCATAACCATCACCGTTGTAGCGATGGTAGAGCGCGCCGGATGGGGTCTCGACCTTCAGGACGTGATCGACCACGCGGATCGTGTCCTGCACGCGCGGGTCGAGCGGATGGCGCAGCCCGAGCCGCACCAGGTACGAGAAATCGAGGCTCACGAGCGCCGAGGCCAGGAGGCTCTCGCCGTCGCGGTTGCGCAGCGGCACCCGCGGGGTGGGCTCGCCCGACGAACGCAACGGTGCGATGCGCACGTAGTAGCCGGGGACCCCGACCTCGCGCGCAAGCGGGGTATCCTCGACATAGCACCAGTTCTCGAGCCGCTCATTCCAGTCCTCCGCGAGCCCGTGCGCGTAAGCGCGTTGCGCGGAGTCGAGCCAGGGGACTGCGGCAATGAGGGCCGCGATGGCGACCGCCAGCGTGAAAGGGCTCACCCCTGGGTTCTCCTCCCAGCGGTCCTGTGGACTGGTGGGTCCCGTGCGGGCGATGAAGCCGGTCGCTGCGCGCACCATCTCCGCCGTGCCCGGCAGCTCCGCCTCGCCGAGCTCGGCCAGCTTGGCGGCGAGCAGCACCGGCAGGCCCGCTTCATCGAGCTGAATCTCGCTCCAGTACGGCTCGCCGCTCGGAAAGTAGTTCTGCGGCCAGTGCCCGTCGCGCCGCTGTGCCGCGATGAGATGGGAGAGGATGTGGCGGGCATCGAGGCGCTGGTTTGCCGCGAGTAACGCAAAGGCCGTGAGGGTCGCATCACGCGGCCACACGAGGTGATAGCCGCCGAGCGAATCGGTGCTGTTGCCCCACGGCACCGAGAGGCTCGCCACGACTGCGCCCGGATAGGCGCGATCTTCGTGAATCTTCAGCACGGCCGCCGAGAGCTCCGCAGCATCGCCGAGAGTTTCGTCCGGGCGAGGGAGGCTCAGGGTCGCGCCCCAGGCGCGCCATGCCGCGAGGAAATCGCTGCGCAGCATATCGAAGTCTGCCGCCAACGCGGTGCGTGCGCGCGTGTAGGCCCCGCTCGGGCTGTATGCGAAGCCGAGCGCGAGCACCCCGTGGCGGGTGCTCGGTTCCCCGCTGATCGCAACCGTACCGTCGGTTGCCGATTGAAAGGAATAGGTCAGCCTGCCGTGACGGGCGAGGTCCTGCCAGCCATCCGAGGCGCCGACGAACCCGCAGCTGAGCTGCTCGAGCGGCACGCCGGCGGCAAGGCAGACGGCGAACCCGCCGCCGCGCGCATAAGCCACGCCGTCATCGATCCAGGCAGTGTTGTCGCGGCCGGTGCTGCCGAGGTGCGGGGCGAGAATGAGCACCAGCCGATAGGCTCCGCTCAGCACGAAGCGCACGAGCAGCACGTCGCGGAGCGGATCGGGCAGCAGCTCGAGGGTGAGCTGGTAGTCATCGCCATGATGGACGATGGTGAGCGCCGGAAGGCGGGGGCCCGGCGTGAGCAGTCTGTAACGGCGCTCCCTCTTCAGATCAATCCACCGGCCGTTGCCGACGAGATAGAAGCCCAGATCGCGGATCTGCGGCTGACCCGTCGAAGGCCAATAGACTTCGTTGATGATGCCGTGTCCGACAGTGGCCCAGAGCCTCGAGCTGCCGAGCGCGGTAGTGACGAAGTCCTTGTCGCTCG
>DASXNC010000272.1:0-4213 GCA_036495325.1 Steroidobacteraceae bacterium | reverse complement strand
GGCTCGCGAAATGAGGCGGGCGGGGAGCACGGGACGCGGAACTTCGCCATGCATCGACGCCAAATCGCGGCGGCTTGGCGAAGCCGCTGACGTTCGGTTGTCGACTAGTCCCGGAAATTGTTGAACTGCAGCGGCAGTCCGAGCTCGGCCTGGCGCAGAAGCTGAATGGACGATTGAAGGTCATCGCGCTGCTTGCCGACGATGCGCACCTTCTCGCCCTGAATGCTCGCCTGTACCTTGAGCTTCGAGTCCTTGACGAGGCGCGTGATCTTTTTGGCGGCTTCGGGATCGATGCCGTGGCGCAGGACCACCTGCTGCACCGCGGCAGCCAGCGAGACCTCGGGGTCCTTCACCTCGAGGCAGGCGAGATCGATACCGCGTTTCGCGAGTCTCGGCTTCAGGATCTCGAGCATTTGCTTGAGCTGGAAATCGACCTGGGCGCGGATCGTGACGACGAAATCCTCGAGCTCGAAACGGGCTCCCGTGTCCTTGAAGTCGAAGCGCTGCGCGAGCTCGCGGTTGGCCTGATCGACCGCGTTCGTCAGTTCGTGAGCGTTGAGCTCCGATACGACGTCAAATGAGGGCATGGGAAGTCTCCGGCGCGCGCCGCCGCCGCAAGCTTGACCTTCGGGGGCACGCTGCTGCGCGGAAGCATCCCTAATATTGTAAAACAAGCGGTGCAGCAGCGCGGGCACGATTGCGTCGGCGCGAAGCACATGCTTACGATACAGATCCCTTGTCGAGCATCCCTCATCGAACCGCAAAGATGCTCACGTCTCGCACTCTCCGGCGATGGACCGCGCCTGCGATTCAGCTTGTCGCGTTCGCGGTGGCCGCGGCGGCATTCGGCGCGGACGCGCTCGCGGCGGCGGCCGTAACTTCCGTCACACTCCATCCACCTGCGACAGCGAACGGCATTCCCGTGCTCACCGTGCATCAGAGCGATCGCGCGCGGGTGCGAATTTTCACGGCGGCCTCCGATGATTCGCGCGGTCGCGGGTCCGGCATGCCGCCGTTGTCTCCTGCATTCGAGCAGCCGGCGTTTGGCGGAGCGCGGGACGTCGTCTATCTGATCGACGGCGGCGTTGAAGGCGCGCCGGCGCTGCATGCCGAGATCGAGCAGCCGCGAGGCGCCGAGGCGCCGACTTTCTCGTTTGGAACGCTTCAGCAGGCCCTCGCGCTGGGAGCCGCGCACTCGCGCATGATCGCGCTCGCGTTTGGTGCGCTCGTCGCGATGGCCCTCGCCGCGCTCTCGGTATGGGTGATCCTGTCGGACAGGATGTTCGTGCTGTATGCGGGCCTCATTTCCATGCTCGCGCTCTATCTCGCCTGCTTCTCGGGCGAAGCGCGCGGCTGGCCCTGGCTTGCCGCGATGGCGCGCGTGGCGCCGTACAGCTGGAACGTACCGATCGCGATTGCCGGCGCCGCGGCGGCGCTGTTCGTCCGAGAGATCGCGGATCTCGAGCTTTTCGCGCCGCGGGCACACCGGCTCTTCGGCGGTCTCGCGGTGCTTTTCGTCCTGCTCGCCGGCGCAAACGCTCTGCGGCTCATCGGCCTGGGCCCTCTCGTGTCCGCCGCAGGCAATCTTCTCTTCGTCGGCTCCGCCGTCCTGACCCTGGTGGTCGCGTTCATCGCGTGGCGGCGCGGGAGCCGCGCGGCGGGCTGGTTTCTCATCGCCTGGGGTCTGCTCGAAGGATTCACCATCGCGGCAGCCGGAAGCCTCCTCGTGAGCCGCGGCGGCGAAAACGAGGCGCTCGTCTACTATTGCCTGCCGCTCTCGATGGTCGCCGCGGCGGTCCTCATCGCGCTCGGGGTCGCCGACCGACTGCGCGCGCAACGCCGCGCGCTCACCGAGGCCGAGCGCCATGCACGAACCGATCCGTTGACCGGGGTGCTCAACCGGCGCTCGCTCCTCGAACAGCTTGACATCGCGTGCCGCCGAGCGCGGGCGAGCGAGCTGCCGCTCACGCTCCTTTTCATCGACCTCGATCATTTCAAACTCATCAACGATTCGTTCGGGCATCTCGCGGGCGACGCATGCCTCGCCGCGATCGTCGGTCCGATTCAATCGGAGCTGCGTCAGTCGGATGCGATGGGGCGCTACGGCGGCGAGGAATTCGTCGTGATCCTGAACGGCGCCGACGAGGCGGCCGCGCATCCGATCGCCGAGCGCATCGTGCGGTGCATCGCGTCGGTGAGCGTCGAGGGATACGGCGCGCCCATTCGGCTCACGTGCAGCATCGGCGTTGCTGCCAGCGATACGCTCGGAGTATGGGGGGATCAACTCCTCCGGCATGCGGATGCCGCCGTGTACGGGGCGAAGCGGTCCGGACGCAATCGAGTGCAGATCGCCGAGCGGCTGGCAGCGTGAGCGCGGACCGGCGGCACGCACTTGCCAAAGCCGCACGCCACGGCCATACTCATCGTCAAATGCCTCTGCATTCGCACAAATTCCGTTGCTCCGACCTCGCGCTGTCAGCGCACGCGCGTTGGTGGTGGCGCCGCTCTCACCGGAATGGGTGCGGATCGCTGCTGTCGTAAATCGACCGAAGATTCGCTTCAATCGAAACGAACCCATCTCCGGAAGGCTCCGAGATGGGTTTTTTGCTATTGGGTCGAGGAAAAGAGCTTGAAAGCGCCGTTCGACATCGCAGGTGATCTCGACACGCCGGTCTCGGCATTCATGAAGCTGGCCGCGCTCCGACCGCGTTTCCTGCTCGAGAGCGTCGAGGGAGGCGAGCGCCTGGGACGTTATTCTTTCATTGGTTTCGGCGAGGGTCTCGAGATTCGCCTCGACGGCCAAGGGCTCACGATCGGAGCCGAGCGGCGGCCAGTTCCGGCCTCGGCCGCCGAGCTGCTAGCCGCGCTGCGCGACGGACTCGCGCGCGCGCCGCAGCCCGAGCCCGTGGTCGCGGACAGCGGAGCGATTTCAACCGCCGCGGGAGCGGCATACGGCATCCCGCTCGCCGGAGGGCTCGTCGGCTACTCGGCGTACGACATCGTGCGATTCTTCGAGCGCCTTCCGCGGCGCACCGGCTTCGAGACGGGCGTGCCGATACTGCACTACCTCGCCCCGCGATCGCTCCTCGTCTTCGATCATTTGACGCGCGGGATCGCGCTCCTGCATGCGGGTCCCGAGTCGGAGCGCCGCTCCCTGAGGCGCGAAGTCGTACGTGCGCTGCGTGGCGCCCTTCCGAACAGTCGCGCGGCGGGCCGGCATGGACCGCCGACGCCCTCGTCGACGCGCGCGGAGCACATCGCCGGCATCAAGCGCGTCAAGGAATACATCACCGCCGGCGATGTGTACCAGCTCGTGCTCTCCACGCGTTTCGTGGGGCGTCACGCGCTCGACCCGTTCCAGGCCTATCGTGCGCTGCGCCTCATCAATCCTTCGCCCTACATGTACTACTGCGCGCTAGGGGACGTGACGGTCGTCGGCTCCTCGCCCGAGGCGCTCGTCAAACTGAAAGGAGGCCGCGCGCAGCTGCGGCCGATCGCGGGTACACGGCCGCGCGCCGATGACCCGGCCGTCGATCTCGCGCGCGAGGCGGAGCTGCGCGCGGATCCGAAGGAGAACGCCGAGCACGTGATGCTCGTCGACCTTGCGCGCAACGATCTCGGCCGTGTCGCGCGTGCAGGCAGCATCGGGGTCGAGCCGTACCGCGCGATCGAGCGCTACAGCCACGTCATGCACATCGTGAGCGGCGTCAACGGCGAGCTCGCGCCGGGGCGGGACGCGTTCGATCTGTTCGCGGCCGCCTTTCCGGCCGGCACGCTCGTCGGCGCACCGAAAGTGCGGGCGATGCAGATCATCGATGAGCTCGAGCCGGTCGGGCGGGAGCTCTACGGCGGCACGGTGGGCTACTTCGGTGCGCGCGGCGACATGGACCAGGCGATCACCATCCGCACGCTCGTCTTTCGCGGTGACGAGTACAGCTATCAGGCAGGCGGTGGCATCGTCGCGGACAGCGTTCCCGAGGCCGAGCACGAGGAAGTTCTCGCAAAGAGCGCCGCCGTCGTGCGGGCGCTCGAGCTTGCGCAGGAGGGGCCATGACAGCCCGGCTGCTGCTGATCGACAACTACGATTCGTTCACTTACAACCTCGTGCAGGCTTTTCTCGTGCTCGGCGCGGACGTGCGCGTGTACCGCAACGACGAGATCTCCGTGAGAGAAGCCCTCGAGGTCGCGCCATCGCACCTGTGCATCTCGCCCG
>DASXNC010000271.1:0-4596 GCA_036495325.1 Steroidobacteraceae bacterium | reverse complement strand
TTCGACGCGCGAGCGTACCCACCGCATCGTCGAGGCCCTACAGCGCCGGACGCCGCTCTGCGTCGCGCCTCATTTGACGTGTATCGGCGCCGCGCGCGAGGAGATCCTCGGGATCGCGCGGGATTACTGGCACACCGGCATCCGGCACATCGTTGCGCTGCGCGGTGACCCGCCGGTGCCGCGCAGGGACCCCGATACTCTGGCAGAGGACCTCGCAGGGGCACCCTACGTTCCGCACCCCGACGGATTCCCATTCGCTGTCGATCTCGTACGGGGGCTACGATCGGTCGCGGACTACGAGATCTCGGTCGCCGCCTATCCGGAGGGCCATCCGGGAGCGCCGAGCGCGCAGTTCGATCTCGTCAACCTCAAGCGGAAGATCGACGCGGGCGCCAATCGCGCGATCACGCAGTTCTTCTATGACACGGACATCTACTTGCGCTTCCGCGATCGCTGTGCCGCGGCCGGCATCGGCGCGAGCATTGTCCCGGGCATCTTGCCGATCACCCAGTTCCCGCAAGTGCTCGAGTTCGCGGCGCGCTGCGGCGCAAGTATCCCGGAGCGGCTGGCACGCCGCTTCGACGGCCTCGAGCAGGACCCGGACACCCGACGCCTCATCTCCGCCGCCGTCGCGATCGAGCAGGTCGAGCGACTGCAGCGCGAAGGCGTCGACGAGTTTCACTTCTACACGCTGAACCGAGCCGAGCTCACGTTCGCGATTTGCCATGCCATCGGCGTGCGGCCGAGGACGGCGAAAGCTGCATGAGGGCCCCGAGGGAGGTCCGCTTGAAAGGAGCCCAACCGTGACTGCGAAGAACACCTCTCGCTCGGAAACTCGTGCGAGCCGCGCCTCGCGAGCGTCCGAATTCCGCCGCCTGCTCGGTGAGCGCATCGTCATCCTGGACGGTGCCATGGGCACGATGATTCAGCGCCTGAAGCTGGACGAGGCGGGCTATCGCGGGGAGCGCTTCCGAGACAGCGCGAAAGAGCTCAGAGGCGCGAACGACTTGCTGGCGCTCTCGCGCCCGGAGCTCATCGCCGATATTCACCGGCAGTTTCTCGAGGCCGGTGCGGACGTGGTGAGCACAAACACGTTCAACTCCAACGCGCCCTCGCTCGAGGACTACGGGCTCGCCGATCTCGTCGCCGAGCTCAATCGTGCAGCGGCGCAGCTCGCACGCGGGGTTGCGGATGAGGTGGAGCGGCAGAGCGGTCGGCCGCGTTTCGTCGCAGGCGTACTGGGACCGACCAATCGGACAGCGTCGCTTTCGCCCGACGTGAACGATCCGGGGTTTCGCAATATCAACTTCGATGAGCTCGTCGAGACCTATTCGACTGCGGTACGCGCGCTCATCGCCGGCGGCGCGGACCTGCTGCTGATCGAGACCGTCTTCGACACGCTGAACGCCAAGGCGGCAATCTACGCCGTGCGCTCCGTCCTCGAGGACCTCTCGCTCGATGTGCCGCTCATGATCTCGGGCACGATCGTCGATGCCTCCGGGCGCACGCTCTCCGGTCAGACGCTCGAGGCGTTCTGGAACGCGGTGCGCCACGGTCGCCCGGTGGTCATCGGTCTCAACTGCGCACTCGGTGCGAAGCAACTGCGGCCCCACATAGCCGAGCTCGCCCGAATTGCCGGCGCGTACGTGGGTGCGCATCCGAATGCCGGGCTTCCCAATGCCTTCGGGCAGTACGACGAGACCCCTGACCAGATGTCCGCCATCCTGCGCGATGCCGCCTTGCATGGCGATCTCAATCTCGTCGGTGGTTGCTGCGGCACGACCCCGGACCACATCCGCGCGATCGCGGAGGCCGTGCGCGGCCTGCCGCCGCGACGCCTCCCGGAAATCCCGGTCCGCCTGCGGCTATCGGGCCTCGAGCCGTTCACGCTCACCGACGAGATCCGCTTCGTGAACGTCGGCGAGCGCACGAACGTCACCGGATCGGCGAAGTTCCGCAAGCTCATCGAGGCGGACGACTATCCCGCCGCCGTCGCTGTCGCGCGTCAGCAGGTCGAGAACGGCGCGCAGCTCATCGACGTGAACATGGACGAGGGGCTCATCGACTCGGAGGCCGCGATGACGCGTTTCCTGCGGCTCATCGGGTCCGAGCCTGACATCGCGCGCGTGCCGGTAATGATCGATTCCTCGAAGTGGTCGGTCATCGAGGCCGGACTCAAGTGCCTGCAGGGCAAGGGTGTCGTCAATTCGATCAGCCTCAAGGAGGGCGAGGAGCCCTTCCTCGACCACGCGCGTGAGGTCCTGCGCTACGGCGCCGCGGTCGTCATCATGGCCTTCGACGAGCAAGGGCAAGCCGATACGGTCGAGCGGCGCATCGCCGTTGCCGGGCGCGCATACCGCCTGCTGCGCGAGCGCCTCGACTTCCCGGCGGAGGATATCCTTCTCGATCCCAACATCTTTGCGGTCGCAACAGGCATGGAGGAGCACAACGGCTACGGAGTCGCCTTCATCGAGGCGGCGCGCGAGCTGCGCCGGCGTTGCCCGCGTGCGCACGTGTCGGGCGGCGTGAGCAACATCTCCTTCTCCTTCCGCGGCAACGAGCCCGTGCGCCGCGCGATGCACTCGGTCTTCCTCTACCACGCGATCGAGGCCGGCATGAATTTCGGGATCGTCAATGCCGGCCAGCTCGACATCTACGACGAGATCCCCGCGGAGCTGCGCGAGCGCGTGGAGGACGTGATTCTCGCGCGCCGAGCGGATGCGACCGAACGGCTGCTCGAGATCGCCGAACGCTTCCGTGCGGAAGGCTCGAAGGAGAGCGCCCAAACCCTCGCCTGGCGCGAGTGGCCGATCGCGAAGCGCCTCGAGCATGCGCTCGTGCAGGGGATCGACGATTACATCGTCGAGGACAGTGAGGCCGCACGCCTCGAGCTCGACTCGGCGCTCGGGGTCATCGAGGGGCCTCTGATGGCAGGCATGAACGTCGTCGGTGATCTCTTCGGCGCGGGCAAGATGTTTCTGCCTCAGGTCGTCAAGTCGGCGCGCGTGATGAAGAAGGCCGTGGCGCATTTGACGCCGTTCATCGAGCAGCAAAAGGGCGAGGCCCGCTCGAAGGGCCGCATCGTCCTCGCGACGGTGAAGGGCGATGTGCACGACATCGGCAAGAGCATCGTCGGCGTCGTCCTGCAGTGCAACCACTACGACATCGTCGATCTCGGCGTGATGGTTCGGTGCGAGAAGATCCTGTCCACCGCCGAGGAGATCAAGGCCGACATGATCGGCCTATCGGGTCTCATCACTCCGTCGCTCGATGAGATGGTGCACGTCGCGGGCGAGATGCAGCGCCGCGGCTTCACGTTGCCGCTGCTCATCGGCGGGGCGACGACCTCGCCCGCTCACACCTCGCTCAGGATCGATCCGGCCTACGAGGGACCGGTCGTGCACGTCAAGGACGCTTCGCGCGCGGTCGGCGTCTGCCAGCGTCTCGCATCAGAGAACGCGCGGAGCGCTTACGTGGCGGACATAAAGGCCGATCACGCGAAGCGCCGCGAGCAGCGGGCCGATCGCGGCTCGCGCGGAAGCCCGGTTCCCCTCGAGGCGGCGCGAGCAAATCGCATCCGCACGGTTTGGCAGGACTACCGGCCGGCCGTCCCGCGAGTCCTCGGCGTTCGTTCGCTCAAGGAGCTCCCGCTCCAGGAACTCGCCGGCCTCATCGATTGGATGCCGTTCTTCAATGCGTGGGAGTTCACGGGCACGTTCCCGGCGATCCTGTCCGATCCCGTGCGGGGTCAGTCTGCGCGGAGCCTGTACGACGATGCGCGCCGCATGCTCGAGCGGGTCATGCGCGAGCAATGGCTCACCGCGCGCGGCGTGCTCGGCCTTTTCCCCGCGAACGCGGTCGGGGACGACGTGGAAATCTACTCGGCGCCCGACCGTTCGGACGTACTTGCGCGGCTGCATTTCTTGCGCCAGCAGAAGCCGAAGACGGACGATCAACCGCACCGCTGCCTCGCTGATTTCGTGGCGCCTGTCGATAGCGGTCTCGGCGACTACGTCGGAGCATTCGCGGTGACAGCCGGTCTCGGCATCGAAGCGCCGCTCGAGCGCTTCGCGGCTGCCCACGACGACTATTCTTCGATCCTGCTGAAGGCGCTCGCGGACCGCCTCGCGGAAGCTGCGGCCGAATGGCTGCACTTGCGCGTACGGCGCGAGTGGTGGGGCTACGCTCCCGAGGAGCGCCTGACGAACGACGAGCTGATCGCGGAGCGCTATCGCGGCATTCGCCCGGCGCCCGGCTATCCCGCCTGCCCGGACCACACCGAGAAGCAGACGCTCTGGCGGTTGCTCAGCGTCGAGCGCGCGGCCGACATCCGCCTCACCGAATCGTTCGCGATGTATCCCACCGCCGCAGTGTGTGGCTGGTACTTTGGGCATCCGGAGGCGAAGTACTTCTCGCTCGGTCCGATCGGCGCCGATCAGGTGCGCGACTACGCCGCGCGCAAGAGCGACGCGGTCGAGTCCGTCGAGAAGTGGCTCGGGCAGACTCTCGCCTACACGCCGGGCGCGGAACAGCGAGCGGCGGCGGCGTAACGTTATGGTAAATTGAAATTGCTGCCGGCCCTTTCCCGCTGAGCCA
>DASXNC010000270.1:0-1843 GCA_036495325.1 Steroidobacteraceae bacterium | reverse complement strand
GAGCGTGAACGCCACCTTGATCCGCCCGGACACCGTCGGCTTCACGAAGCGCTCGCGCTGCTCCGGCGTCGCGTAGCGGTCGAGCGCGCGCCAGATGCCGTTCACGACGTGCACGATCATCCGCACTGCCGCGTGCGACATCGCGACGATCTCCATGAGCTCGAGATAGCGAGTGAACGGGATGCCGCGGCCGCCGAGCTCGCGTGGCGCCGCGAGATCGAGCAGGCCCCGCTTGCGCAGCTCGTCCCAGAGCGCGGGTGCCACCGCGTGCTCGCGCTCTATGCGCTCGGCCCAGCGCTCGCCGGGCCCGCGGATGTACTCCTCGACCTCGCGCTTGAGCGCGGCGAACTCGGCGGGGCTGATGGATTCGTGCGCGTTCATGAATTTGTTCCCTCGCCAGCGCCGCAGAGCAGCCTCGCACGTTCCCGCAAAACGTACTTCTGAATCTTCCCGGAGGCCGTCTTCGGCAGCTCCTCGAGCAATTCCAGGCGCTCGGGCCAGTATTGTTTGGCGACCCGGCGCTCGTCCAGGAAAATCCTGAGCGAGGGCAGGTCGAGCGCGCGGCCGGCGCGCGGCGCAACGAAGGCGCACGCACGCTCCCCGAGGCGCGGGTCGGGCATCGCGACGATCGCGGCTTCGCGCACAGCCTCGTGTTGATAGAGCAACTGCTCGATGTCCGCGACGGGGATCTTCTCGCCGCCGCGATTGATCACGTCCTTCACGCGGCCGGTCACCCGCAGGTAACCTGCCGCATCGATGACGGCGAGATCGCCCGTCCGGTACCAACCGTCGGACGTGTAGGCGTCCGCGGTCGCGCCCGGGTCGTTGAGATACCCTGCGAACATCGTCGGAGAGGCGATCTCGAAATGTCCCTCCGTCCCGGCCGGCAGCTCGCGACCCGCCTCATCGCACACACGGATGCGGATCGACGGCAGCGCCCGACCGTCGCTCCCCCAGGCCTGCTCCGCCGGGTCCTCGGGCGAGGCGAGCGTCGCGAGGCACCCCTCTGTCGTTCCGAATGCGCCGCACACAGAGGTGTGAAGCGTTTCCGCCGCGCGGCGCGCGAGGGCGCGAGGCACGGCCGCACCGGTCGGCACGAAAATCCTGAGCGCCTCGGGCCGCTCGGCACCGCCTTCCACCGCCTGCACGAGATCGAGCAGGAATGGCGTCGCAGCCTGGGCGAACGAGGCCCCCCATTCCCGCATGCCGGCGAGCGCATGACGCGCCTCCCACTGCTCCTGCAACAGCTGCAGGACGCCGAGCGAGAGCGCCAGCCACATACCGTAGAGAAAGCCCGTCTGGTGCGCGAGCGGCGAGGGGACGTAGATCCGGTCGCGGCTCGCGAGGCCGAGATGCTCGATCTCGAGACGTGCCGCGTGCATCAACGTGTCCTGCCGATGCAGGACTCCCTTGGGCGTACCGGAGGTGCCGGAGGTGAAGAGGAGCTGCGCGAGCGCCCCGGGCGGCGGGCTCGAGTCGGGGGCACGAGCATCGGCGGCGACACCATCGAGCGTCTCTTCCAGGCGGTCGACCGGGATCACGTGCTCGAGATTCGCCGGGCGCGGCGCGAGCGAGGCGACCTCCTCGCTCGGCCGCCGCCCACGAAACGAATCGAGCAGAAACAGCACGCGTGCCCGGGAGCGGTCGAGCGCGAAGGCGAGCTCGCGCTCGCGGAAGATCGGCATGAGAGGGCAGCAGATCGCCCCGATGCGCAGCACGCCGAGCGTGATCGCGACGAACTCGGCGCGGTTCGGGAGCTGGTAGGCGACGTGTTCGCCCGGGCGCACTCCCAACTCGCGCAGCAGTGTCGCGATCCGTCCAGACTCGCGCCACAGCCTCTCCC
>DASXNC010000269.1:0-2384 GCA_036495325.1 Steroidobacteraceae bacterium | reverse complement strand
CGTGACTGTGCCGAGGATGGACTCAAACATCGAATTGGCCATGGGATCCTCCCGCGCCTCCGCGCTTGGCCGCCAGTGGTTGAAGTGGAAGGTGTGGTACTGCCTCGAGCCGCCGCCGTACCGTCGTGCATCGACGCACCGCGCTGAATTGTATTCCAGAATTCGCTTCGTACAACGTGTTCCTGGCGGAGCCTTGCTCGGAGCCGGTGCCGAACGTGCGGCGCTAGCGGAGCTGTTTGAAACGTGATTGAAAAGTGATTCTCAGAATCAGCGCCATTGTGACCGTGGCTGTTTGAACCTGGGCTGTTTGAGCCAGGGCACGGTAGCGCGTCATCTCCTCGCGGCGTAAGATCCGCGCTCGCCGCGCAGACCCGCTCACCCGCGAGGGAAACGATGGTACGCGATCAACCGCCGAATGAGCCCCGGGACAGGCCCGCGCAGGAGGACCGCGCAGCAGCGGTCACACCCAACCCAAATACGCTGCAGCTCTTCGCCGAGGAAGCGCATGTCTCGCGCCGGACCGTGGAAACCGGCCGCGTGCGCCGGCGCTCAATCGATCAAGCGCGAGATGACGCGGCGGTAGGCGGCATCGAGCCGCGCGCGGTCGCGATGCCGATGGCCCTCGACGATCCGCTCGCCGCCTGAGATAACGGCGCGGATCATCGTACGGCCGCCTGCGAAGACCCATGTATCGAGGAGGGCATCGCCGGACCGGCCCTCGAGGTCGGGGTGAGACTCGTCGAGGATCAGGAAGTCGGCCCGGTGATTCGGTGCGATTGCGCCTATTCGCTGGCCGAGCGACTGGGCGCCGCCCGCGGTGGCAACATCGAACAGACGGCGCCCGGTCGAGGGCTGCTCTGCCGTCGCCAGCGCGTTCCTGATCCGGCGGAGGAGGCGTTGCGAGTACTCGAGCTGACGCAGCTCGCCGGCAGCATCGAGGTAGATGTTTGCATCCGAACCGATCGCCCAGCGGCCGCCGGCCGCTACGTACTCGACCGCCGGGAAAGCCCCGTCGCCGAGATTCGCCTCGGTGAGCGGACAGAGTCCGGCGACCGCGCCGCTCTGCGCGAGCGCGGTGATCTCGGGCGCTGCGAGATGCGTCGCGTGCACGATGCACCAGCGCTCATCGACGCCGGCATGCTCGAGCAGCCATTCGACCGGACGTTGGCTCGACCAGGCGATGCAGTCGCTCACTTCTTTCAGCTGCTCGGCCGCATGGATGTGCATGCGCTCGCGCGGATAGAGGCGGAGGAGCGATGCGAGCGAGCCGGGAGTAACGGCGCGAAGCGAGTGCGGCGCGATGCCGAGTCCGCGGCCCGCGCCGGGCTCGTCGCGGCGCATTGCCGTCCGCACGCGAGCAACGATTTCAGCAAACTCGTTGAGATCGGTGACGAACCGTCTCTGGCCGTCGGTCGGTGGAGCGCCTCCGAACCCGCTCGCCTCGTAGAGCACGGGCAGCAGCGCGAGGCCGATGCCCGTCGCATCGGCCGCCGCCACGTGGCGCAGGGCGAGCTCGGCGGGATCGGCGTACAGAGCGCCCGCGGGCGTGCGGTGCAGGTAATGGAACTCGCCGACGCTCGTGAATCCGGCCTCGAGCATGTCGGCGTACGCGTAGGCGGCGATCGATTCGATGTCGTCCGGCTCGATCCGCGCGAGGAAGCGGTACATGAGCTCGCGCCAGCTCCAGAAATCATCCGAGCCCTGGGGACCCGCGCGCTCTGCGAGCCCGGCCATCGCGCGCTGGAACGCGTGGCTGTGCACGTTCGCCATTCCCGGTACGACGATCGCCGCACGCTCATCGGCCGGCGTGCATGCCGCGTCCGGGGTCACGGTCTCGATCAGGCCCCCGCGCAGGTCGATGCGGACATTGCCCCGCCAGCCTTGAGGCAGCAGCGCCGTCTCGCAGAAGAGGCTCCCGATCATCGCGGAACACCATATCATGTGCGGATGCGATGCGATCGGCTCTGGCGTCGAGCGCGGGTCGCGACCCTGGCGCCGGGGCGGCCCGGGCTCGGGTTGATCGAGCAAGGGGTGATCGCGGCTGCCGACGGGCGCATCATGTTCGTCGGGGACGAGTCGGAGTGGCCGCGGGACTCGCGTGCCGACGAAGAGATCGATCTCGAGGGGCGCCTCGTCACGCCGGGTCTCATCGACTGTCACACGCACCTCGTCTACGCGGGCGATCGCGCGGAGGAGCACGAGAGGCGGCTCGCGGGCGAGTCCTACGAGGCGATCGCGCGTGAGGGCGGCGGCATTCTCGCGACCGTGAAAGCGACGCGCGCAGCGAGCGAGGCGGAGCTCGTTCGGGCATCGCTCCCGCGCCTCGATGCGCTCCTCGCCGAAGGCGTCACGACGGTCGAGATCAAATCGGGGTACGGCCTCGC
>DASXNC010000268.1:0-3881 GCA_036495325.1 Steroidobacteraceae bacterium | reverse complement strand
GTCTTCGACGAGAAGCGCTATTTCCGCTCCGGGAGCACGGCAACGGTCATCGAGAGCCGTGGTTTCCGCCTCGGGCTCCTCATTTGTGAGGACATCTGGGAAGTCAGCGCGGCGCGCTCGGCGCGCGAGCAGGGCGCAGAGCTCCTGATCGTGATCAACGCCTCGCCGTACGAGAACCACAAGCAGCGCGAGCGCGAGCGCATCGCCCGCGACCGCATCGCCGACGTGCAGCTGCCGATGGTCTACGTGAACATGATCGGCGGCCAGGACGAGCTCGTCTTCGACGGCAACTCCTTCGTCATGGATGCGCGCGGCGAGCTCGTAATGCGCGCCCCCGCATTCGAGGAGGGGACTTACGCGGTCGAGTTCACGCGCGACGGCTCACGCGTGATTCCGGAGCCGGGATTCGTCGCTCAGGAGCTCTCCGACGAGGCGAGCATCTACAACGCGCTCGTGCTCGGCGTGCGCGACTACGTGAACAAGCACGGCTTCCCGGGTGTGGTCATGGGGCTCTCGGGCGGCGTCGACTCCGCTCTCACGCTCGCGATCGCCGTCGATGCGCTGGGTGCCGAGCGGGTGCACGCCGTGATGATGCCCTCGCGCTACACCGCGCCCATGAGTCTCGAGGACGCCGAGCAGGAGGCGCGCACGCTCGGGGTCACTTGCAGCGTGATCTCGATCGAGGGAATGTTCGAGGCGACGCTCGCGGCGCTCCGCGGGGAGTTCGCGGGCCGCAAGGCGGACAGCGCGGAGGAGAATATCCAGTCCCGCTGCCGCATGCTGATCCTCATGGGTATCTCGAACAAGACGGGTCGCATGCTGCTCACGACGGGCAACAAGAGCGAGATGGCCGTGGGCTATGCAACGCTCTACGGAGACATGGCGGGCGGCTTCGCGCCGATCAAGGATTGCAGCAAGCAGCTCGTTTACCGTCTCGCGGCCTACCGAAACCGGAGCGGTCGAGTGATTCCGCCGCGGGTCATCGAGCGTCCCCCCTCCGCCGAGTTGCGGCCCGATCAGAAGGACTCCGACTCGCTGCCGCCTTATGAGGTGCTCGATGCGATCCTCGAGGCGTTCATAGAGGAGGACCTGTCGGTCGATGAGATCGAGGCGCGCGGCTTCGATCGTGCGACGGTGGGGCGCGTGCTCGATCTCGTCAAGCGCAACGAATACAAGCGCCGCCAGGCCCCGCCCGGCGTGCGCGTGAGCCGGCGCGCGTTCGGGCGCGACTGGCGCTATCCGATCACGAACGGCTACAGGCGCTGAAGTCAGTGCCGAGATGAGCGCGCCGGCGCGCCGGCCGACGGCTTACCAGAAGTGCCACCAGCGCTTCTTTTTCGCGGCCGGATCAGCGACGTTCGCGAAGTTGAGCTGATAGACCTGCTGTACCTGCGCCTCGCGCTGCTTGAGCCCGAGCTTGTCGTAGGCCTGCATCATGATCTGCAGCGCCTGGCGGGTGGCAGGCGCGCCGTCGTACTGCTCGACGCACGTGTTCGCGCGCACCGCGGCGCCGACCCACGCGCCGCGGCGCATGTAGTACTGCGCGACGTGCACGTCGTAATCGGCCAGCCGGTTGCGCAGAAACACCATGCGCTCCTGCGCATCATGGGCGTACTCGCTCTTGGGATACTGCTCGACGACCGTCTTGAAGGCGTCGAAGGACTTGCGCGCATCGACGGGCGGGCGCTCGCTGAGATCGGCACGGAAGACCCGCTCCATCACGTTGGGCGTGCGCTCGAAATTGACGAGCCCCTTGACGTACCAGGCGTAGTCGACGCGCGGGTGCGTGGGGTTCTCGCGCACGAAGGTATCTGCGGCATCGATGGCCGAGTCGGCCTCGCCATCCTTGTAGTAGGCGAAGATCACATCGATTCGCGCCTGGCGAGCCTGATCGGTGAAGGGGTAGCGCGCGATGAGCGATTCGTACAGCTTGATCGCGTTCTTGTAGTCGTACTCCGTGAGCCGCTTGTGCGCCTGATCGTAGAGTACTTGCGGGGTCGGCTCCTTCTGCTTGCGGCCGTTCGTGTGGCAACCGGCCACGAGGACGCAGGAGAGCGCGACGGCGAGCACGAGCGCCGGGCTCCGTGCGACGGTAAGCCGCCGGAGCGGCAGGCGTTGAGACATGAAGCTCGCGGACCCCTCGGTGGATAACATCAGGATGAATGACGCAGTATAGCCAATCGGAATAGCGAATCGGACGGATCGAGCCTGCGCCGCGAATCCGGCGCGTCAGTGCGACGCGCCTTGAGACCGTAACTGCCATGCCAGAGTTCCGAACGCACGATCTGTTGCTCCCCGACGAGCTCGCGGGTCTGAGGCTCGATCAGGCGCTCGCGCGGGCTCTGCCGCAGTACTCCCGAGCGCGGCTTCAGAGCTGGATCGATCGGGGCGCCGTGCGCATTGCGGGGCGCGTGCCGAGGGCGCGAGACAAGGTCTCGGGCGGCGAGCGCGTGCGCATCGAGGCGCTGCTTACGCCCGAGGGCAGCGTCGCACCCGAAGCGTTGCCGCTCGAGGTGCTGTACGAGGATCGGGAGGTGCTGGTCCTCGACAAGCCTCCCGGGCTCGTCGTGCATCCCGGCGCGGGTAATCCCGCGCACACGCTGCAGAATGCGCTGCTCGCCTTCGATCGGAATCTCGCGCTCGTGCCGCGCGCCGGACTCGTCCATCGCCTCGATCGCGGCACGAGCGGGCTGCTCGTCGTCGCCCGCACGGTCGAGGCGCACGCCCGGCTCGTGGCCGCACTCGCGGCGCGCGAAGTCGAGCGCCGTTATCTCGCCATTTCTATCGGTGCGATGACCGGAGGTCGCACGATCAGCGAGCCGATCGGACGGCATCGGACGGCGAGGACGCGCATGGCGGTCCGAAGTGACGGCCGCACGGCTGTGACGCACGTGCGCGTCGTCCGGCGCTACCGTGCTCACACGCTCGTCGAAGCGCAGCTCGAGACCGGGCGGACGCATCAGATCCGGGTGCATCTCGCGCACATCGGTTATCCGGTGCTCGGCGATCCGGTGTATGGAGGCCGGCGCCGCATCCCGCCGGCGGCGAGTCCGGCGCTGCTCGAGGCGCTCGCCTCGCTCCGGCGTCAAGCCCTGCACGCGGCGCGATTGAGTTTCTTGCAGCCGAGCACCGGTCGCGAAATGAGCTTCGAGGCGCCGCTGCCCGATGACATGCAACGCGTGCTGACCGCTCTCGAGGCGGACCTGCGCGAGGCGGCGAGCGCTCCGCGCAAGGGAGAGCGCCCTTGAACGTGTGCGAGTCGCGGGCGAGCCATGAATGCGGCTGACGTTGAAGTCATCTATCCGGATTGGCCGGCTCCGTCCGGAGTGCGCGCGGCGTTCACGCTACGTCGGGGCGGGGTGAGCCGGCCGCCTTTCGACTCGCTCAACCTCGGCCTGAGCGTCGGCGACGATCCCCGAGACGTGACGGAGAATCGGCGGCGTGTCCGGGAGGCGCTGAGGTTATCGGCCGATCCCGTGTGGCTCAGGCAAGAGCATGGGCCTGTCGTCGTGGCGCTCGATCGAGTCGCGAGCGAGTCCCCGCCTCGCGAGGAGCCGTCGCGCTCGGCGGAGCCGCCGCATGCGGATGCCGCGATCACTCGGCTCCCTGGCGTCGCCTGCGCGATCCAGGTGGCCGACTGCATGCCGGTGCTCTTTGCCGCGCGCGACGGTGCCGCAGTTGGTGCGGCGCACGCCGGCTGGCGCGGGCTTGCGGCCGGTGTTCTGGAGGGAACCATCGCAGCGCTCGCCGCCGAGCCCTACCGTGTAGCGGCGCACCGCCTCATCGCCTGGATGGGGCCGGCGATCGGTCCCGAGCATTTCGAGGTCGGCGGGGAGGTGCGAGCGGCGTTCCTGGAGGGCGACGAGGGAGCGACCGGTGCC
>DASXNC010000267.1:0-4454 GCA_036495325.1 Steroidobacteraceae bacterium | reverse complement strand
CTGCGGCATAGCGGCGCAGATTCTCTCGCGCGACGATCCAGCGCTCGACGCCGGGCAGGTCCGATCTGCCCGAAATGTGGGGACTCACGATCACCCGCGGCGCTCGCCACAGCGGGTTATCGGGCGGGAGCGGCTCGGGCTCGACGACATCGAGCCCGGCGCCGCCCAGCCGGTGCTCATCGAGCGCCTGAGTGAGAGCGCTCGTGACGACGCTCGCTCCGCGCGCCACGTTGATGAAGATCGCCGTGGGTTTCACGACGGCGAAGAAGCGCGCATCGAACATGCCCCGGGTCTCGGGTGTAAGGGGGGCAGTGTTCACGATCACATCCGCCTCGGCGGCGAGCTTATCGAGCTCCCCTGCCTCGCCCACATAGCTCACAAAATCCGGTCCGGCGTGTCCTCGCTCGCGGGTCGCGATGACCCGCATCCCGAGTCCGTGCGCGCGGCGGGCAACCTCCGTCCCGATCCCGCCGAGACCGACCACCAGGAGCGTCTTATCGTAGAGCACTTCGAGACGTGTTCGTCTGGCATCCGCGGGCACCCAGCGGCGCTGCGCCGTATCCGCTGCGAATACGTCGAGCCCGTGCGCGACTGCCAGTGCGAGCGCGATGGCGTGCTCGGCGATCGCGGCGGAGTCGACGCCGCGCATATTCGTGACGAGGAGATGGCGCGCATGCACTGAGGGAACGGCCATGCACTGCTCGACACCCGCGGCGAGCGAGAGAATCCAGCGCAGCGCGCGCGCATGGTCGATGATCGCCGGGTCGCAGATCTCGGGATTGAATCCGATCAGCACGTCCGCATCCGCTGCCTGCGCGATAGCGGCGGCACGATTGGGCGCCACGACGAACTTCGCGCCGGGAACTGCGCTCGCGAGTCGCTCGCGCTCGCCGGCCGTGCGGCGGTCGAACGCGAGCAATACAACCTTGCGCGGACGACGCCAGTCGTGACGCTCGCGCACGGGCGCGGGCGCCTCCTGCAGGTTGAGCCGCGCGATCACTTGCGTGGGTGTCTCGACGGGCTCCGGAGGTGCGGCCGCCGCGGCGCACACCGCCGCGACGGCTATCGCTCCGGCCGCGAGAGCCGCTCCGCGGCGCAGAGCCCAAGCAGTTCGCAGAAGTATGGCAGCCATTGGTTGATTCACATCGCTCAGGTGGCTCGCTCGCCGAGAAGCTCGGCGCGGTGCTGCGCGAAGAACGTTTTGAGGCTCGTGGGCGGCCGCCCCGTGAGCTCTGCGACCGCGTCGCTCACGATCTCGACGGAGGGACCGCCGTACTGAGGCGGCCGCCCCGTCGCAGCCGGCGGGGCGCGCTCGATCCGGATCGGCTTGCCGGTAACGGCAGTTGCGATCTGCGCAACCGTGCGGGTGTCGATGCGGTAGGGCCCCGTGATGGGGTATGCCCGAGCGTCGTGGCCGCCGGTGGCGAGCACGGCTGCGGCGGCCGCCGCGCAATCCTCGCGCGCTACGTACGCGATATGAATATCCGTGTCCGGAACCTCGGCGCGGCCGGAGCGGATCATTTTCTCCGCCACGGGCAGCCTCGTCTCCATGTAGATCGAGTTGCGGAGCATCGTCCAGGCGATCCCGCTTCCTTTGAGAATTTCCTCCGTTTGATAGTGGTCGGCGCCGAGTCCGCTGCGGTCGCCGCGGGTCAAGCCGATCCAGGAGGTGTACGCGATGTGTTCGATGCCGGCCGCCTTCGCGGCGTCAATCGCGTTCTTGTGCGCTTGGGGGCGCGGCATCGCGCTGAAGCCGATACTGATGAGCAGCATCTGCCGGCCACCGGCGAACGCCGCGCGCAGCGATTCGGGCTTGGTGAAGTCTCCGAAGCGCACGCTCGCGCCTTGTGCCGCGTAGGACTGCAATCGGTCGGGGGTACGGCTCACGAGAATGAGGCGGCTCGCCGGAATACCGCGCGCCAGCAGCTCACGGACCGTGAGCTCGCCCAGGTGACCGGCCGCACCGGAGATGATGATGTGCCCGGCCGGCGCGGCGCGCTGGCGCGAAGCCGCATCGGCGGGCAGAGCCGCGGCCGCGCCGAGCGCGGCGAGGCCGAGCGTGAAGGCGCGTCGACCCGATCGATCAATTCGGTTCGGCATGGCGTGGGATCTGAGGACTTGCGGCGCGGAGAGTATAAGGCAAAGATTCTTGCCCAACGGCAATCACACCGGTTCGGGAGGCCCTCATGCAGCTCTACTACTATCCCGGCGCCTGCTCGCTCGCGCCCCACATCGTGCTGCGCGAGGCGGGACTCACGTTCGAGCTGAAGAAGGTGGACATTCACACGAAGCGGGTCGACGGCGGCGGCGACTACACGCAGGTGAGCTCGAAGGGCTACGTGCCCGCGCTCAAGCTCGCGAGCGGCGAGGTTTTGACCGAGGCCCCCGTCATTCTGCAGTACATCGCCGACCAGAAGCCCGAGTCGGGTCTTGCGCCCAAGCCCGGGACGATCGAGCGCTACCGCCTGCAGGAGTGGCTGAATTTCACCTCATCCGAGATCCACAAGTCGTTCTCACCGCTCTTCAATCCCACAGCCAGCGCGGACTGGAAGGCGGGGAGCACCGCGGCGCTCACACGCCATCTCGATTGGCTCGGCTCGCAACTCAAGGGCCGCGCGCATCTCCTCGGCGATCGATTCACGGCGGCGGACGCCTTTCTCTTCGTGACGCTCAGCTGGAGCGGCCATGTCGGGATAGACCTCGGCAAATGGCCATCCCTCGCAACCTACGTCGAAGGTATCGGGCGCAGGCCGAAGGTCATCGACGCGCTCCGCGCCGAAGGACTGGCCAAGTAGGGCGAGGGAGGCGGCGAGTCACCGTCTCCGGTGGCGCATCAGGCCGTGTTCGCGGAGCGGACGGCGGTACGCTGCAGGCGCGCGTCCATCCACTTGCGAACGCGGCGGGCATCGGCGACGCGGGTGTACTTCCCGTACGAGTTCAGCAGCACGAGCACCACGTCGCGCCCGTCGATCTGCGCTCGCATGACCAGGCAGCGCCCCGCCTCGCTGATGTAACCCGTCTTCTGCACGAGGATCTTCCAGCCGGGGTTGCGTACGAGCGAGTCGGTGGTGCGGAACTCGACTTCGCGGCGTCCGACGCGCACGGTGTAGCGGCTCGCCGTCGAGTACTCCGAAATGAGCGGTACCTCGGAGGCGGCGCCCACTAGCTTCGCGAGATCGTCGGGGCTCGCGACGTTGTCGCTGGAGAGTCCCGTCGGCTCGACGAACTGCGCCGTCGTCATGCCGAGCGAGTGCGCTTTCGCATTCATCGCCCGTACGAACGCCGGCTCGCCGCCGGGATAGTTGCGCGCGAGCGCGTGCGCCGCACGATTCTCGGAGGCCATCAGGGCCAGGTGCAGCATGTCGGCGCGGGAAAGGCTGGTGCCGACCCGCAGACGCGAGTACGCACCGCGTCCCACGGCGCAATCCTCGCGCGTGATCTCCAGCATCTCATCGAGCGGCTGGTGTGCGTCCATCACGACGAGCGCGGTGAGGAGCTTGGTGATCGAGGCGATGGGCTGCGGCACGTCCGCGTGTTTCGCATAGAGCACCTCGGAATGCACGGTGTCGAGCACCAGCACTTCCTCGGAGCGCAGGCCCGGGCCGCCGTCCGATCTCCGTATCAGATGATGGTGATGGCGGTGGCGGTGCGCAGAGCTTTCGGAGGCAGAGACGATCTTTGCCTGCGTCCAGCCGCTTGCGAGCAGCATAGGCCCGAGTGCGCCCAGCAAGAACGCAAGTCTCCTATTCTTCAACGGCAGTGCCTCCCCAACCCTTCACCGCAGGGTCGAGTATAGCTAAGCATGACGCGCTGCGGTGCACCGTGAACTGGAACAGAATTTGACTAAATTCGCTGGGAGCGACCGAGTACGTATTGGAATTAAGGGGGTTGCCAGGGTCCTGCACCCCGTCCTGTACACTATGTCAGCCGACTCGCTGCCCAATCGCACCCAGGGGGTTTGATGAAGCCGATCGGAAGGCAGGGGAGCCGCCGCTCGGGGGGGGCGGACGAGTCACCCCGCGCGATGGAGCCTCGCGCCCGGCCTCACGCAGCGCGGCGCGGCGGCCGCAAGCGGGCGCGAACGCGTCGGTTTGGAAAGCTTCGGGTCCTGCGCCGCCTCGGCCGGCTGTGGCCGCGCGCGCGAGCGCGCCGGCGCGCCTGGCGGCGATTTCGTCGTGCGCCGGGATTCGTGCAGCTCGTTGCGGTATGCGTCGTCGGCGCTGCCATCGCCCTCGCCGTGAACGGCATCTACCAGGTGCTCCGCAAGCCCACGGAGCTTCTCTTTCCGGTTGGCGGCACCCTCGCGAAAACTCCCGGCGAGACTTGGCGCGACTATGCGCCGCTCTTCCGCCGCTACTCGACGCGCCGGCTCTCGCCCGAATTCCTCGCCGCGCTCGCGCAGGTGGAGGGTTCGGGCAACCCGGTCGCACGCACGTACTGGCGGTGGTCGTGGA
>DASXNC010000266.1:0-2877 GCA_036495325.1 Steroidobacteraceae bacterium | reverse complement strand
GCGGGCTGGGCACCATCGAGGAGGAGTTTCGGGGATATCTCGAGGCCGAAAGCAACCCGCGGCGGATCTCCCCGTTCTTCGTGCCGGCGACGATCATCAACATGATCTCGGGGCATCTCTCGATCAAGTTTGGCCTCAAGGGCCCGAATCTCGGCGTCGTGACCGCCTGCACGACCTCGACGCACGCGATCGGAATCGGGATGCGCACCATTCAGTACGGGGACGCCGACATGATCATCGCGGGGGGCGGTGAGATGGCGACGACCGTCTGCGGCCTCGCGAGCTTCGCACAGGCGAAGGCGCTCTCAACCCGCAACGAGACGCCCGAGGAGGCGAGCCGCCCGTGGGATCTCGACCGCGACGGCTTCGTCCTGAGCGACGGCGGGGGCGCGATCGTTCTCGAGGAGCTGGAATTCGCGCGCCGGCGCGGGGCGCGGATCTATGCGGAGCTCGTCGGGTTCGGCATGAGCGGCGACGCGCATCATATGACGCTACCGCCCGAAGACGGGGAGGGCGCCCGCCTCGCGATGGCGAACGCGATCACGGATGCCCACATGAGCCCCTCCGACGTGCAGTACGTCAATGCCCATGCAACTTCGACACCGGCGGGCGACCGCGCGGAGACGATCGCACTCAAGCGCGCCTTCGGCGCGCACGCGTCCCGCCTCGCCGTGAGCTCGACGAAGTCCATGACCGGCCATCTGCTCGGAGCGGCGGGCGTCGTCGAGGCGATCTTCTCGATTCTCGCGCTGCGCGACCAGGTCGCCCCGCCCACGATCAACTACCGCACGCCCGACCCCGAGTGCGACCTCGACTTCGTCCCGAACGCAGCGCGTCCGATGCGGATCGATGTCTCCTTGTCGAATTCCTTCGGCTTCGGCGGCACCAACGGCAGCCTCGTCTTTCGGCGGTTCTCAGCCTGAGACTGGCGCCGCGCGGCCGCAGCGGCCCGCGGCGCATAATGGGCCATGAGCCTGCGGATCCCGCATTCAACGACTCACGTGCGCGAGCTGGATGCCCCGCCCGGCGTCCTGCGGCAGCTCGCAGCCGGGCAGCCCGATCGCTATCCCGTACTGCTCGAGAGCGTGGCCGCAGGACCTCTCGGGCGCGTGAGCCTGCTCCTCGGACTGCCGCGTGCGGCACTCTGGCTCGATCGCGAAGGGCGCCTCGGCGCCTCGCCCGGCGTTCCGCGCGAGGGAGGCTTTCTCGACTCGCTCGAGCAGTGGTGGCTCGCTGAGCGTGTTCCGTGGGGGAGCGACACGGTCCCCGACGTGCCGTTCACCGGCGGATGGGCCGTGTTCCTCGGCTACGAGATGGCGCAGGAGATCGAGCCGCGCCTCGCGCTGCCTCGAGCGATGCTTCCATGGCGAGCGTTCGCGCTCCGGACGCCTTGCGCGCTCGCGCATGTGCAGGGGAGCGATCGCGTGCTCGCGATCGCCGAGCCGGGAGCCGAGCGCGAGCTGGATCGGCTGCGGTGCGATGTGGAGGAGGCCGCCGCATCGCTCAAGAGGCGGGGGGAACGCGGACCGGACCCAGCGCTCGCCTTGCGCGTGCGCGAGGAGGAGCCGCAGCGGCATCTCGAGCGGGTGCTGCGGGCAAAGGAATACATCCGCGCAGGGGATATCTATCAGGCAAATCTCTCGCGGCCTTGGGAAACCGTTCCGCTCGCTTCGCAGGAGTTGCCCGCGGCCGCCCTTCCGAGCCCCGGCGAGCTCTATGCGCGGCTCGCTGCCGCGAACCCTGCGCCCTTCGCCGCGCTTTCGCAGTGGGGTGGTATTGCGGTAATCAGCTCATCGCCCGAGCGTTTGATACGCGTGAGCGGCCGGGAGGTGGAGACGCGGCCGATAGCAGGCACGCGCCCGCGCACCCGGCGCCCCGGAGTCGATGCGGCAGAGGCCGCCGCGCTCGTTGCGCACCCTAAAGAGCGGGCCGAGCACATCATGTTGATCGATCTCGAGCGCAACGATCTCGGGCGGGTGTCCGAGCCGGGCTCGGTGCGCGTCGATGAGCTGATGGCGACGGAGACCTACGCGCATGTGCATCACATCGTCTCGAACGTGCGCGGCCGGTTGCGCCCGGACGTGACGCCGATCGGCGCGATACGCGCTGTTTTTCCCGGCGGCACCATCACTGGCGTGCCGAAGTTCCGCTGCATGCAGATCATCGCTGAGCTCGAGGGCACAGGACGCGGCGCCTACACCGGCTCGCTCGGTTATTTGAGCGCGAGCGGAGCGCTCGATCTCAATATTCTCATCCGCACCCTGACGATGTTCGAGGGACGAATCACCTTTCGGGCGGGCGGCGGGATCGTCGCGGATTCCGATCCGGAGCGCGAGCTCGAGGAGACCCGCGCCAAGGCGCGCGGGCTGCTCGCAGCGCTCGGGGCGGCTCAGGGTGAACGGGCCGCATGATGGGCGTGATGCGGTTGATGTACCGAGTGCCTCGATGAGCTCGAACGCGGACACACCCGACGGCGTGCTGTTCAATGGGCTCGACGCCTCGGAGAGCACTCCGGAGCAAGGGCGCCGCGCGCTCATGTCCCTGCTCACCGACCGCGGGCTGCACTATGGCGACGGTTTGTTCGAGACGATCGCATGCCGCAACGGGGAGCCGCGCTTCCTCGACGAGCATCTGGAGCGGCTCGCACTCGGCTGCGAGCGCCTCGCGATAGAGCTCGGGTCCCGCGGCGGGCTCGTCGAGGATGTCGCGCGGCTCGCAGCGGGCAAGGCCCGCGCGCTGGTCAAAGTGCTCGTCACTCGCGGACCGGCGACGGCCCGCGGATACGCGCCGCGCGGCGACGAGCATCCCGCCCGCATCGTGCTGCGCTACGGCTGGCCCGCCGAGGATCCGTCCTCTGCGGAGCAGGGCGTCACGGTG
>DASXNC010000265.1:0-1677 GCA_036495325.1 Steroidobacteraceae bacterium | reverse complement strand
GGGCAAAACCGTGGAGCGCGGCGACCGTCGGGCAGCGCAACGACTCGAGCCGATCGAGCACGAGCTGGCCGCCGCGCGCGAGCTCGAAGCCCTGGTCGGCGTTCTCGAGCGTCGTGAACTCGCGGATGTCGGCTCCCGCGATGAAGCCGTTCGGCTTGCCGGAGCGCAGGACGACGCCGCGGGGCGGAGCGTCGGCAAGCGGCTCGAGCAGCCGGCCGAGCTCCTCGAGCACCTCGCGCGAGAGCACATTCGTCGAGCTGCCGGGCTTATCGAGCGTGAGCCAGGTGATGCCATCGGCATCGCGGTCCATGTTCCAGGCATTGCTCATCGCGGCACCGCTCGCGCTGTTCACAGGGTGGGGGAGGGCATCATGCGGCCGACCTGCGCTTCGCCGCCCCGAGATCGACCTCGAAGTCGCAGACGAGTGGCCGGTGATCGGAGAAGCGGACGTCCGGGACCCGGAACTGGGTCACCGCAATGCCGGAGCTCACGAGGATGAAATCGAGCTCGATCCGCGGCACGCGCGCCGGGAAGGAGGGGAGCCCCGCCGCATTCGCGCTCGTGAGGCCTGTGGCGCGCATGAACAGGTAGATCTCGTGCGTGCCCCAGAAGGTGTTGAAGTCTCCGGCGACGATCACCGGCTTGTGCGAGCGCATGATCAGGTCGTGGAGGTAGCGCAGCTGCGACTGGCGCTGGCGGTATTTGAGCGACAAATGCACGAGGAAGACGCACACGTGTGCGAGCTCGAGCTCGATGATCAGGCGCTTGATGCCGGTGTCGAAGTAGTGGAACCGCGCCCCGCTCACGTGCGGCGCGGAGAGGAATGCATTCGCCTGCTTGCGCACGATCGGCACGAACTGGTTGATGGAGCTCGTGCCGTATTTGCACTCGTATGCGGAGTAGTGACCGAGCTCGCGTGCGATGTAGTCGGCCTGGTTCACCATGCCGGTGCGCACGGAGCCCGTGTCGACCTCGATCAGGCCCGCGATATCGGGTCGCTCGCGTCTCAGGAATTCCGTGATGCCGAGCAAGACTCGGCGGCTGCTGCGGAGATACCCGGCGCCCGGAACGGGGATATGGAACGCGGGGCCGGTGCCGGTCGCGTAACGGATGTTGTAGACGAGCAGGCGCAACTGAACCTATTCCGGCCTCACGGAAAGCTCTACATTTTACTCTCGCTGCGTTGCAGCGGGACCGTTTTGCCGGCCGGGGCCCGTTATGCGAGACTCGGGCGCGAGGGAGCCCACGGCAATGCACGGGGGGAACCGCGTGGCGGCCTGCTCGCGTGCGGAGCCGGACCCACAACGGGACGCGCAATTCGAGGTGAGATGACGCAAGCGAACCCCATCCGCCTTTTCGTGACCCACCTCTGGGAGGCGGGTGATGACTATCTGCGGGTGTTCGAGTATCTCGAGAGCTCACGCAACTTCTTCTATAGGAATTCCAGCACGCCCGAGCAGCGGCCGGCCGGCGACAAGGAGGCGCTCAAGGAGAACCTGCGCCACCAGATCGCCCCGGTCGAGGCGGTGATCGCCCTCGTGAGCCTCTTCGAGCGCGATCGAGACCTCTTCACGTTCCAGCTGCTTTACGCGCAGGCCTGCCAGAAACCGGTCATTCTGCTCAAGCGCTTCGGAGAGTCGCGGCCGGTGCCGAAGGCACTCATGGACCTCGCGGACG
>DASXNC010000264.1:0-2811 GCA_036495325.1 Steroidobacteraceae bacterium | reverse complement strand
GCGTATCCTCGACATCGGGCCCGGGGACGAGGTCGTGACGACCCCGTTCACCTTCATCGCGACCAGCTGGGCGATCGCCTACGTGGGGGCGAAGCCCGTGTTCGTCGACATCGATCCCGCCACGCGCAACATCGATCTCGAGCGGGTCGAGGCGGCGATCACGCGCGCGACGCGCGCGCTTCTCCCCGTGGATCTCGCGGGACTGCCGGTAGACCGCGACCGGCTGCACGCGCTCGCGCGCAAGCACTCTCTGAGAGTGATCGAGGATGCCGCCCAGTCGCTCGGCAGCACGTGGCGGGCCAAGCGGATCGGCTCGTTCGGGGACCTCGTCTCGTTCAGCTTCCATCCAAACAAAAATATCACCACGATCGAGGGCGGCTGCCTCGTGATGAACGACGAGCGCGAGGCGGCACTCGCGGAGCAATACCGGCTGCAGGGCGTCGTGCGCAGCGGGCTCGACGGCATGGAAGTGGAAGTCGCCGGCGGCAAGTTCAATCTCACCGACGTGGCCGCGCGCGTGGGGCTTGGGCAGCTTCCGCATCTCGAGTCCTTCAACGCGCGCCGTCGGGAGCTCGCGCGCGCCTACTTCCGGGCCTTCGCCGCGTGCGGCGCGGCGGAGCTTGGTTTGCAGCTGCCGATCGCCGATTTCGAGCACGGCAACTGGCACATGTTCCAGGTCGTGCTGCCGGAGGAGCGGCTGTCGATCCCGCGCGCGGAGGTGATGGCGCGCTTGAAGGAGTTAGGGATAGGCACGGGCGTGCACTATCCCGCGATTCATCTGTTCGCACTCTATCGCCGCCTCGGCTGGCGTCCGGGCGACTTCCCTCATGCCGAGTATGTCGGCCGCAACATCCTCACGTTGCCGCTCTTTCCGGCGATGGCAGACGAAGCCGTGGGCCGCGTGGCCGAAGCAGTGACCACAGTGTTGCGCGCACACATCAGCTCGCGCTGACGCTGGCACGTCCTATGCAGGCGTCACCTGGGCCGGCCACGGAGGCCGCAAGAGGACGACGCTCATGCAAACACAAGAAGCGCTTGATGGCCCCCATCCGGCGGGGACGAGGGCCCGGACGAATCGGGTAATCGATGTCACGCTCCGTCGCTGCGTGCCTGGCTTCGGTGTCGACCGCCGCTGGTTGAAAGAGCGGCTCGCCGAGCTCGACGTGCGAACGCACCTGAGTGAGGGGTGCCTGCAGGAGCTCGTGAACGACGCGGATTCCGCGGCCTGGCGGAGGGTCGCGGGGACGGGTTGCGGGCTGCGTTATCTCGATGTGCTGCGGGAGGAGATCATCGCCCGCGCGGAGTTCATCCATCGTTGGACGGGTTCCGACGAACGGATCGACGCCAGTGTCAACGGATTCGCGGAGCTTGTAAGAATTGCACGTAAGTACGCGCTTCCACGCCCTTGGAAGGTTCCCGAGCCCGTGGCCGCCCAGTGCACGCGGCGCGCGCCGTCGTACTGGCGCTGGGCGAGCACCGCGGAAAGCGAGAGCGCCCGGCCGTTCAGTGCCGGCGCGGTTTGAGCAGGAAGTCGTTTCGGTCCGCCGAGGGTACCCGCACGCTGACGGTGCTTTCCCCTCGCTCGAGCGTCAGGTCTACGTCAGACCCGGCCGGTCCGACGCTCCAGATGCCGCGGAATAGCTGCGCGAGGCTCGCGACGGGCGCACCGGCGACTTCGAGCACCACATCGCCGAGCCGCACACCGGCGCGATGCGCCGGTCCGCCTTGTGTGAGACCGCCGATCACGAGCTGATCCTGAAGCTCGGTCGCGTACAGACCGAGCCAGGGTCGAGCCGGCTTTGCGGGCTGGCCGAGCCGCACCATGTCCGCGAGGATCGGCTCGAGCAGGTGAATCGGAACGAACATGTTGGCATCGAACGCCTCCCCGCTCGAGCGCTCCTGGGTGAGGAGCGAGCCGATGCCCAATAGACGGCCATCCGGGCCGACGAGCGCAGTGCCGCCCCACTCCGGATGTGGCGGTGCGGTGAACAAGGCCTCATCGAGCACGTATTCCCAGTAGCCCGCGAACTCCCGAATCGCGATGACCCGCGCATTGAGCGAATGCTTGAGTCCTCCATGGCCGATGACGATCACCTCGCCGCCCACACCGAGCGAGGCGCTCGAGCCCCGCTCGACCGCAGGCGCACCGAGACTCCCGAGCGGGAGCACGAGACCGAAGCCGCTCGTCTGATCGTACGCGAGGGCATGGCCGGGTACGACGCGGCCATCGTGCGTGGTGAGCCAGATCGTGGTTGCCTCGGTGATCAGATAGCCGATGGTGAGCACAAGGCCGTCAGCGCCGATGACGACCCCGCTGCCGATGCGCTCCGTGCCGAGAATCGAGGCGGTAAACGCCCGCTCGGGAATCTCGGCGTGGACCATGACCACGGAGCGGAGCGTCGAGTCGAGATCGAAGCCGACCGCACCAGGCGTCGGCTGCAGCGCCGCGGGGAATGCCCACTGGGTCTCAAGAGGCATGCGGCGAAATGTACCAGGGTCGGGCACGGGCCGATATGCAACGCGAGGCTATAATGCCGCGCCCCGCGCTCGCGACTTCGATTGGGCGCCCGAAAGGACTTGAATCGTGGGAAGACTGCTCAATGTTTTATCGCTCATGACACTCATTGCGACGGCGGCGAATGCCGCGGACCTGTCCAGCGCCGCGGCGGTTGCGTCGCATCGCGCCGGTATCGATGTGGCGGGGATGGACCATGCCGTCCGCGCGCAGGATGACTTCTACGCGTACGCGAACGGCCATTGGCTCGCGCACACGGTCATTCCTCCGGACAAATCCCAGTCCTCGGTGCTCAC
>DASXNC010000263.1:0-2194 GCA_036495325.1 Steroidobacteraceae bacterium | reverse complement strand
GCCCGCGCGACCCTTTCACCTCGAGTCATCCGGCGACCGCATGGGCTGGTTGCAGGGAGCAGACGGGAGCTGGCACTACACGCTGTTCGTCGAGAATGGACGGGTCACCGATGTCGGTGCGCGGCGGCTCATGACGGGATTGCGGGCGATCGCCGCGCGTCACCGCGGACTTTATTGCATCACCACAAACCAGAACGTCATCATCGCCGGGGTTGCACCCGAGGAGCGGCCCGCGATCGAGGCGCTGCTCCGCGAACACGGCATCGAGAACGACGAGCGGTGCACGGCCATGCGGCAGACCTCGATCGCCTGCGTCGCGCTGCCGACGTGCGGGCTTGCGATGGCCGAGGCCGAGCGTTATCTGCCCGAGTTCCTCGACAAGCTGGATGTGATCGTGCGCGCGGCGGGACTCGAGCGCGAGCCGATCTCGATCCGCATGAGCGGCTGCCCGAATGGCTGTCCCCGTCCGTACCTTGCGGAGATCGCCCTCGTCGGCAAGGCCGTCGGCAAGTACAACCTCTATCTCGGGGCGAGCGCGAACGGCGAGCGGATGAACGCCCTGTATCGTGAGAACATCGGCGAGGCACAGATTCTCGAGGCGCTCGCGCCGGTCCTGGAACGCTTTGCCGCGGAGCGCCGCCCAGATGAGCGCTTCGGGGATTTCGTGGTTCGCGCAGGCATCGTCGCTGCAATGCGTCACGGGCGCGATTTTCAGCGCGAGCTCGCGGAGGCGAGCTGAGGGGAGGCAAATGAGCGACGGCCGGGCAACCGGCTCGAATCCCGCGGCGGCGCTCGGTGCCGCGCGGGCCGCCCAAGAGCCGCGGGCTCGCTCCGCGCACGCGGCCTATCTCGTCGGCGTGCTCGCCGCCGCCTACTTCCTCGCCTTCCTCGACCGGCAGTCGCTGAACCTCTTCGCCGTACCGATCCAGCACGACCTGCAACTGACCGACTTGCAGCTCGGGCTGCTGCTCGGGTTCGCATTTGGAGCGCTTTACGCGCTGCTCGGAGTTCCCTTTGGATTTCTAGCCGATCGGGTGAACCGGCGCCGCCTCGTCATCGTCGGTGTCTCATGCTGGTCGCTCGCGACTCTGATCAGCGCGCTCGCCACGAGCGCCCCACAGCTTTTCATTGGGCGCCTCGGCGTCGGCCTCGGTGAGGCGACCCTCGCCCCTGCGGCGGCCTCGATGATTGCGGACGCGTTTCCGCCCTCCTCCCGCGGGCGAGCATTCGGCGTGTTCGCGCTCGGCACGACTTTCGGTTCGGGCGCCGCCTCGCTCCTCGGCGCCGGCGTCATCGCCGCGATGGCGGGCCGCGAGCTGCACTTGCCAGTGCTCGGGACCTTGCAGGCCTGGCAGGTCACGCTGCTCGTGGTGGCGCTCGCGGGAATTCCGATCATCGCCGCCATGACTGCCGTGCGCGAGCCGGCGCGTCTCGCGCGCGCTTCAGGCCCGCACGTCGGTCCAGTGCTGCGCTACCTCGGGCGGCATTGGCGGCTCTACGTCCTGATCTATCTCACGAACGTCCTGGCCTCACTCATGGCTTACGCCTTCTATCCGTTGCTCCCCAAGGCGATGGAGCTGACCTGGCATGTGAGCCGGCAGACGATCGGCCTTCACCTCGGCCTGATGATCATCGTGCTATCGGGTATCGGCATATGCCTCGCAGGCTGGCTCGTCGACCGATTCACCCAGCGAGGCCTGCGGCACGCGTTCGCGATCGTAGGGACCGTCGTCTTCGTCATCCTGGCGGCGATCGCAAGCGTCATGTTCCGCATGCCGGGCGTGGAGCTCACCTGGATCATCCTCGGCCTGTATATCTTTTTCGTGCACATCTATTTCCCGTTCTCCCTGCTCGCGCTATCCGTGGTGACGCCGCCCTCCGCGATGGCGAGCGTCTCGGCGATCAATTTCATGCTCACCGGGCTTCTCGGACTCTCGCTCGGCCCCGTGCTCGTGACCCTCGTCTCGCAGCACTTCTTCACCGGTGCCACCGCGACGGGCCATGCCATCTCCGCGGTCTGCACCTCACTCGCCCTGCTCGGCGCCCTCGCCTTCGCGCTCCTCATCGGGCCGCTGAAGCGTTTTGCTCCGGCCGCGGAGCTTTGAGCGCGCCCGTCAGGCCCTCGGCGCACAACGCGTGCGCGCGAATCCCGAGTCGCCTTGCTTCGTTTGCGCACCGAGCCGGGTCTGAAGGA
>DASXNC010000262.1:0-6841 GCA_036495325.1 Steroidobacteraceae bacterium | reverse complement strand
CTCGAGTCCGCGGTACCCGCCGTGCGCGATGAAGTCCTGGAGACTCACCGGATCGACGATGCCGACGCGAGCGAACGTCAGCCGCTGCTGGCTCTTCAGGTACGGAATCTCCTCGGTCGGACCGAGGGCGAGCGCATGGGCACCGCCCTGAAGGAATCCAGCCCCGAACAGGCCCGGCACATCCCGCGCGCTCACCGGCCCGTAGGCGACGCGTCCGGCAGGCGTTGCGACCTCGATCATCGGCTCGAGGAAGTACAGCCCGCGTGAGCCGTTGCGGACGATGCGAATCGGGACGTTGCGCGACTCGGCCTCGCGCGCGATCGCCCGTGCGACGCTCTCGGCCCCGAGCCCCAGGGCTCCGGAGTCTCGCGGGAGGTAGACGACCGCGGTCACTTGGTCCCTCCTTGCCCATTCCCCGCGTGCTCGGCGATCAGCTCGTCGAACCGCTCGGGAGTCACGCGCCCGAAGACTTCCTCGTCGATCATGACCGCCGGCGAGCAGGCGCATTGACCGAGGCAGTAGACCGGATGCAGTGAGAGCTCGCCGTCGGCGGTGGTCTGCTCGAAATCGATTCCGAGTCGGTGCTTCGCGTGCTCGGCGAGGGCCATGGCGCCCATCGCCTGGCAGGACTCGGCGCGGCAGATCTGCACCGTGTGCCGGCCCGGCGGGGCACTGCGGAAGTGGTGGTAGAACGAGATGACCCCGTGCACCTCGGCGCGCGAGAGGTTGAGCTCCTCCGCGATGAGCGGGACGGCGGCGGCCGGGATGTAGCCGAGGTCGTGCTGGACGCCGTGCAGTACCTCGAGGAGAGGCCCGGGACGGCCCTTCATCTGCGCCAGGACGCGGCGCACGGCTTCACGCTGGTGGGCGGATAGGGCTTGCATCATCAGGGGTGAAGTTACGGCTCCGGCGGTGTCGGGGCAATCATTTTTGCGGATTCAAGCTATTCGCGTCCAATATGTCCCCGATGGGGGTCTGTCGGGCTTCCGGCGGGTGCGCAGCCGGAGCCGGACGAGCCTCGGCTGCCCCTCCTAAGGTAACCAATGCAGCTCAACCGCTTCGACCTGAACCTGCTCATCGCACTCGACGCCCTGCTCCGAGAGAAGAATGTGACGCGCGCGGCGGAGCGGGTTTATGTCTCCCAGCCGGCGATGAGCGCGGCGCTACAGAAGCTGCGCGACTACTTCGATGACCAGCTGCTCGTGCGCGTCGGGCGGGACATGGAGCTCACCCCCCGGGGCCTTTCGCTGGTCGAGCCCGTGCGGGAGGCGCTGCTTCGGATCCAGGCGACGCTCGGCACGCGGCCGACATTCGATCCGGCGACGGTGCGGCGCGTCTTCACGGTCATCGTGACGGATGAGGCCGCCCCGAGCCTCGTCCCGGCCGTGCTCAAGCGCATCTCGCGCGATGCACCGGGAATCCAGTGCCACCTCGAGCAGATCTCCCAGACGAGCCTCACGCGGCTCGAGTACGGCGACGCCGACCTGTTTCTCGGCCTCGACCTGCCCCGGTTCTATGGCGTCCGGGCATTCCCGGACACCTTCCGCACCGTCGAGCTTCGTCCCGTACGCTGGGTCTGCGCGGTGTCCCGCGACCACCCCTCGGTCGGCGATGAGCTGACGCTCGATCAGTACAAGAGCTTGCCGCACGTGTTCGCTCGCCCGAATGGTCACACGGCGCCGATCGAGGAACTGGTGCGACGGCTCGTGAATCTCGACCTCGATGTTCGCGCAACCGCGCAGAGCCTGCTCGAGCTGCCGTTCATGCTCCCCGGTACCCCGCTCGCGGCCACCCTCCCGGAGCGGGTCGCCAATCTCCTCACCCCGGTCCTGTCGCTCAAGACGTTCGCGCTGCCGTTCGACGCGCTCGACAGCCATGAAGTGCTGCTCTGGCACAAGCGCAACGAGCCCGACCCGGGGCATGCGTGGCTACGAGCACTGTTCGTCGAAGTTGCCCGGGAGCAGTGATCGAGGGCGACCGCGAGCAGTGCTCGACCGGGCGCAATGATAGATTTCCAGGATGTCCACACCCTACGAAGCACCGTTCCCGATGATGCGGGCCGCCATCGAGCTCGCCGCACACACAGCCGGTCTCGACGGTCTCGACGCGAAAGCCGGCCCCGGGGAGACGCTCGCCGAGGTCGCGGAGACCGTCCTCGAGAGCGCCGGGCGCTTCGCGCGCGATGTGCTCTCACCGCTCAATCGGACCGGCGATGCGACGGGCTCGCACCTGACCGCTGCGGGCGTCGCAACGCCTCCGGGCTTTCGCGAGGCGTATCGGCGGTTCTGCGCTGACGGGTGGCCATCGATCGCCGGCCCACGCAGCTTCGGCGGCCAGGAGCTGCCGATGTCGATCACCGCGGCAGCGACGGAAATCTGGGCAGGCGCCAATCTCTCGTTCGCAATGTGTCCCGAGGCGGCTGCGGGCGCGGTCGAGGCGCTTCGCCTGCACGCCTCCGAGGCGCTGCGCGAGCGCTACCTGCCGCCCCTCGTGAGCGGGGAATGGACAGCCGCGATGGCGCTCACCGAGCCGCAGGCCGGCTCGGACCTGTCGACCGTGCGCGCGATGGCGGAACCGGACACGAGCGTGGCAGGTGATGGGGCCGCGACACCCTGGCGGGTCCGTGGTCGCAAGATTTTCATCTCCTGGGGGGATCACGACCTCACCGAGAACATCGTCCACCTCGTTCTCGCGCGCACGCCGCACGCGCCCCCGGGGCTCAAGGGCATCTCGCTGTTTCTCGTACCTAAGCTACTGCCAGGGCCGAACGGAGATCCGCGGCCGAACGACGTCCGGGCCGTCTCGCTCGAGCACAAGATGGGGATCCGCGCGAGCCCGACGTGCGCGATGGCGTACGGGGAGCATGAAGGCGCGCTCGGTTGGCTGGTCGGACCGCTGAATACCGGTGTGGACTGCCTGTTCTCGATGATGAACGAAATGCGCTTGGGGGTGGGACTGCATTCAACGGGGCTCGCCGAGCGCGCGCTCCAGCTCGCCCTCGGCTATGCGCGGGAGCGCCTCCAGGGGCGGAATGCCGCGGGGACTCAGCGGCCGATCATCGAGCATGGCGATGTGCGGCGCATGTTGCTCACCATACGGGCGCTCACACATGGCGCACGCGGACTCGCCTATACGGCCGCGGCCACGATCGATGTGGCGCGATCACAGACTGATCAGGCGGCGCGCGCCCGCGCCGAGCGCCGCCTCGCGCTCCTCACCCCCATCGTCAAAGCGTGCTGCTCCGACATCGCCGTCGAGGTCGCCTCCCTCGGCGTGCAGGTCCACGGGGGCACGGGCTACGTCGACGACAGCGAGATCTCGCAGATCTATCGCGACGCGCGCATCGGGCCGATCTTCGAGGGCACGAACTACATTCAGGCGCACGACCTCCTCGCGCGAAAAGTACTGCGCGACGGCGGAGCGGCGCTCGGCTCGTGGCTCGAGGACATGGAGCACGCCGCGGAGGGAGTCCGAGGCATTGCGGTGCTGGCCCCACTTGCCACGGGCCTCGCCGACGAATGTGGCCGGCTGCGCGAAGCCGCGGCGCAGCTCGCCCGCTCGAGCGCATCGGGCGCGACCGACCGCGAGCTCGTCGGCGCCGTCGCGTACCCATTTCTGCAGTGGCTCGGTGTGGCAGCCGGAGCTTGGCAGCATGCGCTCGCCGCCCGCGAGACCGGCGGGCGCGGTGCCACAGATCGGCTATCGCGCGTGCGGGTCGAGGATGCGAGGTTCTACGCGGCGCACATCCTGCCGCGCGCCCACGCTCATGCCGCCGCCGTCGCGAGCGGCGCCGATCTCCTCATCGCAGCTGAGCTCTGAAACGACGAGGCCCGGGCCGCGTGAGCGGTCCGGGCCTCGAGTGCTTTTGCACATCGCCGTCGCGCGCAGTCCTCGTGAGCCGCACGCCGCGGGTGCTGCGCATTAAGCCGTGCGCGTGCGCCAGCCCTCGTGGTAGCCCTCGCGCGCATCCCGCGCATAGGGCACCGGAGCGACTTTCACCCGCACTTCGAGCTGCTTGTGCCGCTCGACGGTCGGCTTCTTCGTGCCCCCGCCCTCCTCGCCCCAGACGAGCGTCAGCACATCGCCATCATTGATGTTCGGATCGACGACGCCGAGCGAGAGCCCGCTGCGCTCGTTGTAGCTGTAGCCGCCGAACATCGAGAAGCCTACGACCTTGCCGCCCATCTTGACGGCGTCGTAGGAGGCGGAGCCGTAGTTCGCGATCGGCAGGTCGAAGAACTTGTAGTGGTCCTCGCCGGGCCGGAACAGCGAAGCGTAGATCTTCGCCATGTCATCGCCGTTCCAGGCGAAAGTGACCTTCTTGCGATGCGGCTCCTTTGCCTTCTTCTCGAGCGCCTCGCGCCCGATGAAGTCGTGATCGAACTTCACGAACGGACCGTACCCGAGCTCGTAAGGCGTGACGTAGTAGTCCTCGATGTTGTCGGACACGAAGCTGCCGCTGATCGAGCCGCCGCCCTCGTAGCCATTCGCGGGCAGCCACTCGCGGTACTTCTTCAGCTTCTCACCCGTGTAGACCGCGGGCAGCGGCGAGGGAATCCAGCCCGACTCGAGCGTGTTGCTCGCATACGCTCGCGAGCCGACTTCCTTCAGTCCGAACTCCTTGCCTGCCTCGACGATCGCGTCGCGGATCTCGTCGTACTCGGCGTACGGACCCCAGATCTCGAGACCTGGCGCACCCGCCATACCGTGCCGCAGGCACCGCACCTTGCGGCCCTTGATGTTGATCGCATCCATCGTAAAGAACTTCACATCGGGAATCTTGGCGCCGTTCAGCTTCTCGAGCACCGGCCAGGCGTTCGGACCCTGGACCTGGAAGCGATAGTGGCGGCGGAAGACGGGCTTGCCGCGCGGCGCCGAAGGCGAGCGGTCGTCGCGGATCAAATCGACCTTGAAACCGCCGGTCTTGCCGTGGAACTCGAGCCAGTTGACGGTCGGCGCACGCCCCACGAAGAGCAGCTCGTCCTTGTCCAGATAGAACAGGATGCCGTCGCCGATCACGTAACCGTCGTACGTGCAAGGGATCATCTGCTTCGCCTTGTTCGGGTTGAAATTGGCGAAGCTGTTGATCGTCAGGTAGTTCATCATCTTCAAGGCGTCGGGACCCTTGACGGTCATCTCCGCCATGTGGTGCGACTGATCGAACAGCACCGCGCTCTCGCGCCAGGCCCGCTGCTCATCGCGCCAGTTGGAGAACTCGCTCGGGACCACCGGGTACACGTAGGCGCCGAGCTGCGAGTTGCGCAGCATCTTGACCGGGTTCCCTGCGGTCTTCAGCAAGCTCTCCAGATTCTGCTGACTCATGGGTCGATACTCTCTCTAGTGGATATGGGCAAAAATGGGTCCGACATTTTGGACGGGACATGGGGGAGTTTCAATGCCCGCCGGTGCCGCCGCGGCGTTCAGGCCACGAGATACAAGGACTTTTTCCCGACGGCGTGTCCGAAGGACGTCCCGACGGGTGCCTGAAGGACGCCGGCTCGTCCGCCCTCAGCGGAGCTTCAAGAGTCGGATGGCATTTTCCTTCAGGATGAGCGGCTTCACCTCGGGCTTGATCGGCAGCTTCTCGAAATCGCCCATCCAGCGCTCGACCGTGAGTGCGGGATAGTCGGTGCCGAAGAGCACCCGGTCCTTCAGCAGGCTGTTCGTGTACTGCACGAGATTCGGCGGGAAGTACTTCGGCGACCAGCCCGAGAGGTCGATGTAGGTGTTTGGCTTGTGCGTCGCGATGGCGAGCGCCTCGTCCTGCCAGGGAAACGAGGGATGCGCCATCACGATGGTGAGCGTCGGGAAGTCCGCGGCCACATCGTCGAGGTAGATGGGATTCGAGTATTTGAGCTTGATGCCCATGCCGCCCGGCATCCCGGCGCCGACGCCCGTCTGGCCCGTATGAAAAAGAGCCGGCAGTCCGGCCTCGGCGATCGCCTCATAGAGTGGATAGGCCTTGCGATCGTTCGGATAGAAGCCCTGTGCCGAGGGGTGGAACTTGAAGCCCCGGACCCCGTGCTCCTCGATCAGCCGCCGGGCCTCGCGCACGCCCATCTTCCCGCGCGCCGGATCGATGCTCGCGAACGGAATCAAAACATCGTTGTTCTCGGCCGCGACCTCCGCGACCTCCTCGTTTGCGATGCGCCAGTGCCCGACCTCGGCCTCCATGTCCACGGTGAATATGACCGCGGCCATGCGCCGCTCGCGGTAGTACTGCGCGACCTCGGCGGTCGTCGGTGGCTTGCCGGAGCGGAAGTATTTCGACATGGCCTCGTCGAAGGCGTGCGCGCACGGATCGCGCGGTGCCCGGCCCGAGATGTTCGCGTGCGTGTGGACGTCGATCGCGACCAGCTGGTCGAGATTCAAACGCGGCTCATACTTCGCCATGGCTGGATCCGCCTTCGGATCGGCGCCGGACCGATACGCTCCGGCGCGGCGATTATAACGGCGTCATTCGCTATCATGGCGCGAGCCGGTGGCGCGGACCGCGCCTTGCGAGGAGCGCGCATGGCTCAGACGACCCAGACGACCTCCATCGCTCGCGAGGGCTCCCTCGCGATCGTCACGATCGACAATCCGCCCGTCAACGCGATGTCCGCGAAGGTGCGCGCGGGGCTCCTTGCCGCAATCGAGAGCGCAGGTGGCGACCCCTCCGTCGAGGCCGTGCTGATCGTCTGCGCGGGGCGCACGTTCGTCGCCGGCGCGGACATTCGCGAGTTCGATGCAGGCATCGCAGAGCCGAGCGCACGGCAGGTGCTCAACGCCGTCGAGCACTGCCCGCGGCCCGTTCTGGCGGCGCTCCACGGCACCGCGCTTGGCGCCGGAGCCGAGCTCG
>DASXNC010000261.1:0-3296 GCA_036495325.1 Steroidobacteraceae bacterium | reverse complement strand
GGGGGCCGAAGGAATGAGCCCTGCGGGCGGTTGGCATGACCCGCAGTGCATCCAGCATAGATCGTTCACGAGGCGCTTCCAATCGCGCGGCCAGCCGTGACGTCTCGAAGGCGCGCTGGAGCGGAAGATTCCGGAGCACGTTTCGGTCCGTTCCGACCAGATTTTTTTTCGACAGCCGGTAGTGAGCCCGCGCCGGGACACATGAGCGCTGCGACCGCCCCATCGAGCACGCTTCTCTTTCCGGCAGTCCCTCTGAGGACCTCGGCAGCAGATGTGCGTACGGATTCGACCGTCGCGCGCTTTAAGCTCAGACTGCGATCTCGCGCCCGGCGAGAGCGTACGGCTGCGCTCTCACATGTGATCCGCATGACGGCATGAACAGGTTGCGATCTCCCATCGTATGTCCGAGACTGTTGACGGAGTGCTCCGAGCTTGCCCTCAGACGGCACGGGGTTCTGCACGGTCACCCCATTGAAACGTCCCATGCCTGACTCGGTGCCGAAGCAGCGTGCGCCGATTTAATTCCGGCCGTTGCGGAGTCGCTCGATGGAAAACAAGCAGCACCAGTTCACGCTGTGGTACTTCATCGGGGCGTTCCTCCTGCTCATTGCGGTACAGACGTACCTCGCCAATCCACCCGCAGCAACGATTCCGTACAGCGATTTCATGGCGCTCGTGCGGGCCGGGAAGATGCAGGACGTGGTCGTCGGCAGCGATACCATCGAGGGTACGGCAAACGTTGCCGGCGCACAGAAGATCGTCTCCGCATCGTCGTGGAAGACAATTGCGGCCCACCCGGCGGAGCAGCCGCCACCCTCGACGGCGGCCCATCCCGCGCCGGCCAAGTCGAACGTTGCGCCCACTGCGGCACCCTCTGCACCCACAGGGAAGGGGGCGGCGAGTGCCGTCAAGACACCCGAGGCAGCGCCTCCCACGGCACCTCGAGCCCAAACCGCCCCGGACGTACATCGCTTGATCGCACGCCGCGTGGAGGATCCTCGGTTGACCGAGGAACTCGATGCCGCACACGTGCAGTACCAGGCGGCGAACGAGAACCACTGGTTCTCGACGCTCGTCTCGTGGGTGCTGCCGGCAGTCATCTTCGTCGCCGTGTGGCAGTGGGCGATGCGCCGCGGCATGGGGACCGGGGGCGGCATGGGGTCGCTGATGCAAGTGGGGCAGAGCAAGGCGAAGGTCTACGTCGAGTCTGAGACGCGCGTGCGCTTTGCGGATGTTGCGGGGATCGACGAGGCGAAGGCCGAGCTCGAGCAGATCGTAGAGTTCCTGCGCAATCCGGACCGGTACCGTAGCCTCGGTGGGAAGATTCCGAAGGGCGTGCTGATCGTCGGTGCGCCCGGTACGGGAAAGACGCTCCTCGCGAAAGCCGTGGCGGGAGAGGCGGGCGTGCCGTTTCTCTCGATCAGCGGCTCGGAGTTCGTCGAGATGTTCGTGGGCGTCGGGGCCGCGCGCGTGCGCGATCTCTTCGAGCAGGCGGAGAAACGTGCACCGGCGATCATCTTCATCGATGAGCTCGATGCGCTCGGCAAGGCCCGAGGCCTCGGCGGGTTCGCCGGCGGGAACGATGAGCGCGAGCAGACGCTCAATCAGCTGCTCGTGCAGATGGACGGATTCGACACCCGCAAGGGCGTCATCATCATGGCCGCGACGAACCGTCCGGAGATCTTGGATCCCGCTCTCCTTCGTCCCGGCCGCTTCGATCGGCAGGTCGCGATCGACCGCCCGGATTTGAAGGGTCGCGAGCAGATCCTGAAAGTCCACACGCGGAGCGTGAAGCTCGGCCCCGATGTCGATCTCGGCGTCGTGGCCGCCAAGACACCCGGGTTCGTGGGGGCGGACCTGGCGAACATCGTGAATGAGGCGGCCCTGCGCGCGGCGAGTGCGGGCAAGCAGGCGGTCGAGATGCGGGACTTCGATGAGGCGATCGATCGTGTGGTTGCCGGTCTCGAGCGGCGCAACCGTGTCATGAATGCCACCGAGAAGGAGACTGTCGCCTACCACGAGGCCGGCCACGCGCTCGTCGCCGAGTCGCGCCGCTTCGCCGATCGGGTGAGCAAGATTTCGATCATCCCGCGCGGCATCGGCGCGCTCGGGTACACCCAGCAGCTGCCAACTGAGGACCGCTATCTCATGAAGCGCAGCGAACTGCTCGACCGGCTCGACGTGCTCCTTGGCGGGAGGGTCGCCGAGGAGCTCGTGTACGGGGATATCTCGACGGGGGCGCAGGACGATCTGCAGCGTGCAACCGACATGGCGCGGCACATGGTCACGCAGTACGGCATGAGCGAGCGGCTGGGACCGGTCACATTCGAGACGCCGCGGCAGGCGTATCTCAACCTTCCGGATGGTTCGCAGCGTACCGAGTACAGCACCGAGACGGCGCACCTCATCGATGAGGAAATCGCGCGGATCATCCATGAGGCGCACGAGCGGGTGGTCCGCACGCTCACCGAGCGGCGCGCCACACTCGATGCGCTCGCGCAACTTCTGCTCGAGAAGGAGGTCATCGACCGGGCGACGCTCGATGAGCTCTTGAGGCGCGCCGGCACACCGCCTGTTCCCGCACAGGGTCCCGCACGCGTGCGCCTCGCACCGACCGGCGCCGCGGCCACTTCCGACAGGCTGTCAGCGAGCTAGGCGAGCCGCGAGCATCGCGGCTGCCCGCGCGCTGCCCGGCGAGCTCCGAGCCATCGAACTCGGGCATGTCGGCAATCCGGGCGCGTGGCGCCTCAAGCCGCTTGCGGATGACGTGGGGGATGAGGGCGAGACGGCTGTGTTCCTCACTCCGGATCAGCGCGTCAGGCGACTTGATCGTCCTCCCGAGCCATGCTCGCCGGGTCGATGGCATTCACGCACGAGGCGATTGCAGAGCTCGAGTAACCCGGTTGCTGCCCATGTGAAACAACGTCGCCGAGGGGCAGTCAGACTATTGGGAGTGATGCAGGGCTTCGCTCTACTTTGTACATGCCTGTTAGCCGAAGTTCCAAGGAGCGCAGGGCCCTTCACACCCCCCTTCATTCGGAATTCGCAGGTTCCGCGGACTGACGCCGGTCAATGTCGCGGACGCACGCGGGGCGCACTGTCGAATCTGTCGGCGATGGGAATGGTTGCACATGATAGTCCGCGGTCTCGAGCGTAGCGAATGGGTCGGATTCTGCAGTCGTGCCTCGTCTGGCTTCCTCGACAAGGTCGCGAAGATCGAGATCGCCTCCCTAAAGATCGGATTTCGGCTCCCGGTGCCCCAGTCGCAACTGCTCGGGGGTGTCCTACGACTCCAA
>DASXNC010000260.1:0-2937 GCA_036495325.1 Steroidobacteraceae bacterium | reverse complement strand
GCGCACGGACGTTGCGCGCGCGGCTGATTGCGCGGCGATGGTCGAAGCCGCAGTCAAGCTCCACGGACGTCTCGACATCGCCTTCAACAACGCCGGCATCAATCTCGCGGTCGCGCCGATCGTCGAGGTGGGCGAGCAAGACTGGGCGCGCATCCTCGGCGTCAACCTCACCGGCGTATTCCTCTGCATGAAGTACGAGATCGCGGCGATGAAGCGCTCGAAGGGTGGCGTCATCGTCAACACCGCATCGGTCGGCGGCGTCATCGGCACGGCAGGCGTCACGGCCTACTGCGCGACGAAGCACGGTGTCGTCGGTCTCACCAAATCCGCTGCGCTCGATCACATCGCGGACGGCATTCGCATCAATGCCGTCTGCCCGGGCGGCACGCGCACCGAGATGCTCGCGGAGTGGTTCAAAGACCCTGCGGTGGAGCAGCGCGCCCTCGCGCACACTCCGATCGGGCGCATGGCGAGCCCCGAGGAGATCGCCAAGGCCGTGCTGTTCCTCGCATCGGACGAGGCCTCCTTCATGGTGGGCCACGCGATGATCGCCGATGGGGGACTGACCGCACAGTAGCGCTCGCAGGCGGCTCCGCTCGAGGGCGGCTCCGCTCACGCGTCCGCTGTGCACGCCACTTGCGCATGCCTGCCGCATAATGGACGGCCTCGGGCGGCTGACGGTATCATCCCTCGCAAACTAGAATGAAAACGATATCGCACTGAAGGGGGTTGCCGTCGTCGCCAATTTCACTCTCGCTGCCGATAACACGCTCGACGAGGACGCGTGGGAGGACCTGCTGAGCTTCATCGAGGAGCGGCGGGTCATTCCGATCGTCGGACCCGAATTGCTCATGGTCGCAACCGAGCAGGGGCCGAAACTGCTTCACGACTGGATCGCGGAGCGCCTCGCGGCCAAGCTCAACGTCGATACGCGTCAGCTGCCGCAGCACTTCGCGCTCAATGACGTCGTGTGCTGGTTCCTCGCTACCCGGGGGCGGCGCGAGGAAGCCTACGTGCGGCTGCGCAGCGTGCTGAAGGATGCGACCTTCGAGCCGCCGGCCGCGCTTCGCCAGCTCGCCGCGATCACCGACTTCGACCTGTTCGTCACCACGACGTTCGATTCGCTCCTCGAGTCGGCAATCAACCTGGAGCGCTTCGGCGGCGCCCCCTCGACCGATGTGCTCGCGTACGCGCCGAACCGCGTGACCGATCTGCCGGTCGAGCGCGACAGGCTGCAAAGGCCGACGGTCTATCACCTCTTCGGCAAGCTCTCGGCCTCCCCGACTTATGTCGTCTCCGACGAGGACCTGCTCGAGTTCATCTGCGCGCTGCAGAGTGAGCATCTCGCGCCCGAGAAGCTCTTTCACGAGCTCGAGCACAACCACCTGCTCTTCATCGGCAGCAACTTCACCAACTGGCTCGCGCGGCTGTTCCTGCGCATGGCCAAGCGTCAGCGCCTGTCCGATCCGCGCGATGTCGGCGAGGTGCTCGCCGACGATCACACGATGCAGGATGACCGCCTCGTCGCCTTCCTGCAGCAGGTGAGCGTGCGCACGCGGATCTACCGCGGCGCGGAGCGCTTCGTCGCGGAGCTCTATTCTCGGTGGCAAGCGCGCCGCAAGAATGCCGCCGCCACGAGCCATTCCGGCCCGGCGCGCTTTTTGCCGCCTGCGCGCGAGATGCCGGACAACGCGGTCTTCATCAGCTATGCGCGGGAGGATCTGCCGGCCGTACAGCAGATCAAGGCGGGCCTCGAGGCGGCGGGCGTCACCACCTGGTTCGACGTCGACCGGCTCGAGGTGGGCGACGACTACGACAGGAAGATCCAGCGCAACATCGCGCGCTGCTCGTATTTCATTCCGGTTATCTCCTCCAATACGCAGCGCCGTGTCGAGGCGTACTTCCGCCGCGAGTGGAGCTATGCGCTCGACCGCACACGCAACATGGCCGAGGGAGCGATCTTCATCCTGCCAGTGGCGCTCGATGCGACCAGCGCCGCGGAAGCTCTGGTGCCGGAGCGTTTCCGGGCACTGCATTTCACGCAGCTGCCGGGGGGCGAGGTCACGCCGGAGTTTGCCCGCCGCCTCGCGGAATTCACGCGGGCTCGGTCCTCATGAACGACAGGTCCTCGGCAGAGAGCAGGTCCTCAGCAGAGAGCACCGCGCCCAACGCCGCCGCAGCCGCGAGCGTTGCCCCTGGACCCGAGCTCGAGCCGAGCGTCGATGCCCGCAATCCCTGGCTCGGCCTCGCCTCCTTCACCGAGGAGACGCGCTCGTTCTTCTTCGGACGCGACGAGGAGGTGGCGGAGCTCGCGCGGCGCGTGCAGCGCAAGCTCCTCACCATCCTCTTTGGCAAATCGGGCCTCGGCAAGACCTCGATCCTACGCGCCGGGCTCGTACCGCGGCTGCGTGAGCATGGGTATTGCCCCGTGTACGTGCGGATCGACTACGGGCGCGAGACGCCCGAGCCGGCCGAGCAGATCAAGGAAGCCATCCGGCGCGCCGCCGCCGCCTCGGGCCACTGGAGCCAGGTCGGCGTCGCCGCAGCCGGCGAATCGCTCTGGGAGTTCCTGCACCATCGCGATGACGTGCTGCGCGATGCCTCCGGCGCGACGCTCGTCCCCCTCCTCATCTTCGATCAGTTCGAGGAGCTCTTCACGCTCGCGCAGGGCGATGAGTTCGGGCGGGCGCGCGCGGCGCGCTTCATCGACGAGCTCGCCGATCTCGTCGAGAACCGTCCGCCACGCGAGCTCGAGGCGCGGATGGATCGCGACGAAGAAGCCGCCGAGCGCTTCGATTTCGCCCGCAGCGATTACCGCGTGCTGATCGCGCTGCGCGAGGACTACCTCGCCCCGCTCGAGAGCCTGAAGCGCGTGATGCCGAGCATCTCGCAAAACCGCCTTCGCCTTGCGCCCATGACGGGCGCGCAGGCGCTCGA
>DASXNC010000259.1:0-5950 GCA_036495325.1 Steroidobacteraceae bacterium | reverse complement strand
GCGAAATCGCCCGCGAAGGTCTCGAGCGGGCGCCAGCCGTCCTCCTCGCGCGTGAGCGCCGCGCATCCTGCGGCACGCAGCAACACGAGTCCGGCCACGGCATCCCAAAGACTCGGATGCGAGAGATGGGCGAGCTCGGTGAGCCCGACAGCCGTGAATGCGAGCTCCAGGGTCGCCGACCCGAGCACGCGCCGATCCCAGCGCTCGCCGAGCCTGTTTGCGCCGCCCGGCTCCGCGGCTACGCGCCGCCATGGCGCGGCGGGACGTCGCGCGAGCGGCGTGTCGTCGAAGCAGAGCCGACCGCCCAGGCGCGCGTGATAGATGCCCGGCCGCAGCGCGTGCGTGGTGCCGCACCAGATCGCACCGGCGATCGGCAGCCCCTCGCAGAGCACGCCGATGGACGAGGCGACGAGCGGCAGCCCGTTCACGAAATTCGTCGTACCGTCGACGGGGTCGACCGCCCACACGATCCGGGCGTCGTTCACCGCATCGGCAGCTCCGACCTCCTCGCCGATCACGGCATGATCGGGATAATGCGTGGCGAGCTCCGCGCGAATGGCGGCCTCGACGTCGCGGTCGACATCGCTCACCGGATTGGAGTTCGGCGCATGGCCGATCTGAGGCGGTTTGAAATGCACCGCGAATTCGCGGCTCTCCGCCGCGGCCAGAATGCGCGCACCGGCGGTGCGCGCGAGCCGCACGGCGCGTCGCTCGAGTTGGGCGAGCTCGGGCTCGCCCGGAAGCGTGCGGCTATTAGAATGCGGTGCCGGTGTCACGCGGCATCCGGGAGCAAACCCCGTGCCGATGATCGACGCCGATACAGGCATTGCGTGCGCGATGCGCGCGCGCCCGATGTCATCTGGTGGCCGGTGTGGGTTTCCGCCGGCACGTGCGGCGCAATCTTGCGCCGCCTCTTTTCACCGGCGGAGAACCGCCCCCCGTTTGGCAGGATTGCTGGAGGCTCGCTTCCTGCGAGCTCACCGCTCACCCCCCGTTTGGCAGCACCCGCGGTTGTCGACTGCTGCGACCCGCGGATAAGTTATCTTATCGCAGGCGGCGCCGCTGTGCGGCGCATCACGGTCGTCCGACCCGCACCTTACCTGCAGTCTCCATGATCGATTCCACGACGAGGTGCGCCGAACCATGCTGCTGAGCCCCGAGGAGTGGGAGGCGCTACGTCTTTCCCTGGCCGTCGCGCTGCGCAGCGTCGCGATGAGCCTTCCCGTCGCGGTCGCCATCGCCTGGCTTCTCGCGCGCCGCCGATTTCCGGGGCGGACGCTGTTCGATGCGTTCGTGCATCTGCCGCTCGTGCTCCCGCCCGTGGCGGTCGGCTACGTCCTGCTGCTCCTGTTCGGCATCCACGGCCCCCTCGGGGCCTGGCTCGACCGCTCCTTGGGAGTTCGACTCGCCTTCACGACGAACGGCGCGGCCGTCGCCACCGCGGTGATGTCGTTCCCGCTGATGGTGCGTGCGATGCGCCTGTCGCTCGAGTCCGTGGACCCGGGACTCGAGGAGGCGGCCCGCACGCTCGGGGCGGGACCGCTCGACCGATTCGCGACGGTCACGCTGCCGCTCATGATGCCGGGGGTGCTGGCCGGGCTCGTCACGGCATTCGCCGCGGGGCTCGGCGAGTTCGGAGCGGTGATCACCTTCGCCTCCAACATACCGGGCGAGACCCGCACGCTGCCGCTCGCGCTCTACACGGCGTTGCAGACGCCGAACGGGGATGCCGAAGCGGCGCGCCTCGCGGCGGTGTCGTTCGCGCTCGGACTCGCAGGTCTTGCGCTCTCCGAGTGGCTCGCGCGCCGCCTGATGCGCCGCACGGCCGAGCCCGCATGATCGAGGTCGCCCTGAAAAAAAGGCGCGGGAGCTTCGCGCTCGATGTCGCCTTCCGCACTTCGGACGGCGAGGCGGACTCTCCGGGCGTGATCGCCCTCTTCGGCCCCTCAGGCTGCGGCAAGACGACCACCGTGCATGCGATCTCGGGCCTGCTGCGCCCGGATGCCGGCATCGTGCGGATCGGCGATGCGACGCTCTTCGATTCGATGCGCGGCATCGATGTGCCTGCGGAGCGGCGGCGCATCGGGTACGTGTTCCAGGACGCCCGCCTCTTTCCGCACCTCGACGTCCTCAAGAATCTCCGCTACGGCGCGAAGCGCACGCGCGAAGAGGGGCCGCCCATCGACTTCGACGAGGTGGTCGATTTGCTCGGTCTCGAGCCGCTCCTCTCGCGCAGCCCGCGCCGGCTCTCAGGCGGCGAGCGCCAGCGCGTCGCGCTCGGCCGGGCGCTCCTCTGCCGGCCGCGCCTCCTGCTCCTCGATGAGCCGCTCGCCTCGCTCGATGTCGCCCGGCGCGCCGAGCTGCTGCCCTATCTCGAGAGGCTACGCGACCGCCTCTCGGTTCCAATGATCTACGTCAGCCACCAGTTCGAGGAGGTGCTGCGCCTCGCGACGCACGTCGTGCTGCTCGAGGCCGGTCGGGTGGTCGCAGCGGGTGATGTCGCCGCCGTGAGCGTTGCCCCCGAGCTGCGCGCGGCAGTCGGGTCCGATGCGCTCGGAGCCGTGGTCGAGGGGGAGATCGAGGCCGTGGATACGGCGGCCGGACTCGCGCGGCTGCGGGTCGGAGCCGGCACGCTCATGATCCAGGCCGACGAGCTCGCTCCTCGCCGGCGCGTGCGTGTGCAGCTGCTCGCTCGCGATCTGATTCTCGGAGTCGAGCCCCCGCGCGGTCTCTCCGTCCGTAATTGCCTCGAGGGCACCCTCGTGCGTCTCGCCCCCGATGCGGCTCGCACCCAGCTCGTCGAGATCGACATCGGCGGTCCGCGGCTCATCGCTCAGGTCACCACGAGCGCGAGCACCGAGCTCAATCTTCGCGCCGGTCAGCGCCTGTGGGTGCTCGTGAAGACCGTTTCGCTCCGCGGGCATGTGTACCCCGCGGTCGGCGCGCTTCGCGCGCCGCAGGACGCCGAGGCTCCGCACGCACCGGCGCGAGTGGCCGAGAAGACGGCCGGGACAGAGGCCGACGCTCGGCCGAGCTGACCCCGCTCGCCCTCGCCTGCGATTCGGCGGCTCGTGCGGCCTTCGCAAGCCCGCCGAGCCGCGAAGCGGCGGCATCGTAGCTCGCCTGCTCGATCTCCCGATAGGCGGCGATGAGCTTGCGCCCGAACGGTGTCAGGCGCGCACCGCCCCCGCCCGCACCGCCGACGCTCGCCGTCGTGACCGGCTCCGAGAGCGCATGATTGAGATCATCGAGCAACAGCCACGCGCGGCGGTAGCTCATGCCGAGCTCGCGGGCCGCCTGCGAGAGCGATCCGCTCGCCTCGATGCGCTCGAGCAGCCCGATCTTGCCCGGGCCGATCGAGCTGCGCGGACCGAGGTCGATCCGCAGCCGCACACCGAGGGAAGCACTCTGCTCGCTCACAGGCTGAATCTTAGCGCACCCCCCGGTAAGCGCATCACCCGCTGTACACGCTAAGATATAGCGATGCTCCGCCGCCGACTGCTCGCCCTCACGCTCGCACTGCTGCTGGCACCGGCTGCCATGGCGGTGCTCGCCGCGGCCGCCGCACCGCCCCCGGATGACCCGCCGAGCACCGCACCGCTCCTCGTATTTGCGGCGGCATCGCTCACCAACGCGCTGCACGCTATCGGCCCGCTGTACACACGCCGTTCCGGCGAGACCGTGACATTCTCCTTCGCCGCGAGCTCGACGCTCGCCCGGCAGATAGCAGCTGGGGCGCAGGCGAATGTGTTCTTCTCGGCGGACACCGACTGGATGGACTTTCTGCAGTCCCGCGGCCTCATCGACCCGGCGACGCGGCGGGACATCGTCGGTAACCACCTCGCGTTGATCGCCCCCTCCGGCAGCCCGGTGAGGCTCCTTATCCGCAAGGATTTCGATCTCGCCGGCGCGCTCGGCCGCACCGGGCGTCTCGCCATCGGGGAGCCGGAGTCCGTGCCCGCAGGCCGCTACGCGCGCGATGCCCTGCGCTCGCTCGAGGTGTGGGGCAGCGTCGCCGACCGCCTGATCCCCTCCGAAAACGTGCGGGCCGCGCTCGAGTACGTCGCACGCGGCGAGGCGCCACTGGGGATCGTCTACGAGACCGATGCGCTCATCGAGCCGCGGGTGCGGATAGTCGGGTTGTTTCCAACCTCCTCGCATCCGCGCATCGACTATCCGGCCGTGGTCGTGGCGGCCGCGCACGGGGGCCCGCTACGCGGTCGCGCTGCCGATGCGGCCAGGTTCGTGCGCTTCCTCGCCTCGCCGGACGCCCAGCGGGTTTTCCATAAGTTCGGATTTCTCCCGCCCTGAAGTCGCCCGCTCCCGACAGGGGCGGCGCTTCCGCGGGGCGGCATGATCCGCTAAACTGCCGACCCCCTCGAGGAGGCGTCGGCCATGTCGATCGAGCACGTACGCGTCTGCGGAGCCTGCGAGCGGGAGTGCCCTGGCTGGGCGAATCGCTGCCCTGCCTGCGGCAGCCTCTCATTGCTGTACCGGATTACCTTCGTTCCCGCCGCCGTCGTGGCGCCGACGGCTCATAGCCGCGCCGCGGCCCCGAGCAAGATTCCCCATAAGGGCATGCCGCGCACGCGGGTAGCCGCCACGCGGGATGCCAAGTTGCGCAAGACGCCTCGCGGCGGGGAGCCCGAGACACGAGCGGTCTGAAGCGACCGACTGCCGTCTCCAAGGGCCCCGCCGGATGTCCGGCGGGGCTTTTTTATTGTCCATAGGAGTCCGAGATTTGCCTTCCGCCCCTTCTCCGAAGTCCTCGCCCGCGGTTGCGATCGTCGGCGCGACCGGTGCAGTCGGTGTCGAGCTCATCCGCTGCCTCGAGGCGCGGCGCTTCCCCCTGTCGGAGCTGCGCCTCCTGGCCTCCGCGCGCTCGGTGGGCAAGACCCTGCCGTTCAAAAGCCGGCTGCTCACGGTCGCCGAGCTGACCGAGGAGAGCTTCCGGGGGGTCGACATCGCGTTGTTCTCCGCGGGCGGCTCCATCTCCAAGCGCTTCGCCCCGATCGCCGCGAAGGCCGGCGCGGTCGTCGTCGACAATTCCTCCGCATTCCGCATGGACCCGGCGGTCCCGCTCGTCGTGCCCGAAATCAACCCGCAGGCGATCGCGGGGCACCGCGGCATCATCGCGAATCCCAACTGCTCGACGATCATCGCCATCACGCCGCTCTGGCCGATTCACCGCGTGAACCCGATCCGCCGCATGATCATCGCGACGTACCAGGCCGCCTCCGGGGCGGGCGCCGCCGCGATGGAGGAGTTGCGGGAGGGGACGCGCGCATTCCTCGAGGGACGCGCGTTCGAGCCGAAGGTCCTCCCGCACCCCTACGCCTTCAACCTCTTCAGCCACAACTCGAACATCGACCCGGAGACGGGGTACAACGAGGAGGAGACGAAGGTCATCCGCGAGACGCACAAGATCTTCGGCGATGACAGCATCCGCGTGTCGGCGACCTGCGTGCGCGTGCCGGTGCTGCGTGCACATTCGATGGCGATCCACTTCGAGTGCGAGCGGCCGATCACGCCTGCCGAGGTGCGGGACATCGTTGAGACTGCGCCCGGTGTAAAGGTGGTCGATGATCCGGAGCGGAACTACTTCCCCATGCCGCTCGATGTCTCGGGCAAGGACCCGATTCTCGTCGGCCGCATCCGCAAAGATGTGAGCGACCCGAGCGGACGGTCGATCGCGCTCTTCCTGTGCGGGGATCAGCTGCTGAAGGGCGCCGCGCTCAATGCGGTGCAGATCGCGGAGAATCTGCCGGCGCGTTGAAGCCCGTCTTCATTACCCGCTCTGCGCCGCCTGCGCCTCGGAGGCGTTGTCGACGCCGATGATGAGCTTCGTCTTGCCCTCGAACGCGTAGGGCATGATGTTGAGGTTGGTCGAGGCTGGCGAGCCGTCGAACACGCGCGCTGCAAGATCGAAGCGCGAGCCGTGACAGGGGCA
>DASXNC010000258.1:0-5176 GCA_036495325.1 Steroidobacteraceae bacterium | reverse complement strand
ATCCCATGAGCGTGCCCCCGTACGAAGACCGCACCGGCGCGCCAGATCGGTCCGAGGACCGGCCCGAGGAGTGGCCGGATGCGGAGGAAGCCCTCAGAGAGAGCGAGGCGCGCTTCCAACTCGCCGTCAAGGCAGCGGGATTCGGCGTCTACAGCCACGATGTGCGGAAGAATCAATCGTGGTGGTCGCCAGAACTGCATGCGATCTTCGGGGTCCCACGAACCACTCGGATCACGCTCGAAATCGCGCAGTCCGCCACGCATCCGGAGGACCGGGAGCGGATGATGCGCGCGATGGAGTGGTCGCTCGACCCAGCCGGGCCCGGCGAGCTCACCGAGGAGTTCCGCATCACGCGGCGCGACAACGGCGAGCTCCGCTGGGTCTACACGCGCGCGCAGACGCTCTTCGAGGGCGAAGGGGATGAGCGCACACCGGTGAGGCACACCGGCGTGCTCCTCGATGTGACCGAGCGCAAGCTCGCCGAGGAAACGCTCAAGCACGCCGACCGGCAGAAGAACGACTTCCTCGCCGTGCTCTCGCACGAGCTGCGCAATCCGCTCGCGGCGATCCGAAATGCCGGGGAGATTCTCGCGCGAGTCGCGGGCGACTCGCCGCCCGTGCACGCGGCGCTCGCGATGCTGTCGCGCCAGACGGGGCAGCTCACCCGGCTCGTCGAGGATCTGCTCGATATTTCGCGCGTCGCGCAGGGGAAGGTATCGCTGCACCGTGAGCCGCTCGAGCTCGGCGAGATCATTGAGCAGGCCGCGGAGACGGTGCAGCCGCTCGTGCGCGAGAAGTCGCATCGCCTGATCGTCTCGAAGCCCTTCTCTTCGATCCACGTGAGCGGCGACCGCGCGCGCCTCGTGCAGTGCATCGGCAACATTCTTCACAACGCGGTGAAGTACACCGACCCGGGCGGCGAGATCGAGGTGCGCGTGCAGCTGGAAGGCGCGGACGTCACGATCGACGTGCGCGACAACGGCGGCGGCATCGCCCCCGAGCTGCTGCCACACGTTTTCGACCTGTTCGTGCAGAGCGAGCGGGCGCTCGACCGCACGCACGGCGGGCTCGGCATAGGCCTCTCGGTCGTGCAGCATTTGATCGAGCGGCACGGCGGCACCGTGAGTGCGGCGAGCGACGGGGTCGGGCGCGGCTCGACGTTCTCGGTCCGGTTGCCGCGTCTCGAGCGGGCGCCGGTGGCGCCGGCCCCACGAGCTCCCATGAGAGGGCCGCGCCGGCGAGTGCTGGTCGTCGATGACGATGCAGACGCGGCTGATTCGATCGCGATGCTATTGAGGCTCGACGGACACGTGGTGGAAGTGGCCTACACGTCCCTCGCCGGGCTCGAAGCTGCATCGTGGTTCGCGCCGGATGCGATTCTGCTCGACATCGGGCTGCCGCGGATGAGTGGCTACGAGGTGGCGCGGCGCATGCGCTCGAACCCGGCGCTGCGCGGCGCGCGCCTTCTCGCGCTCTCCGGCTTCGGACGCGCTGAGGACCGCGAGCGTTCACGGGAGGCCGGCTTTGACGATCACCTCGTGAAGCCCGCGAGCCTGGAGACCCTTGAAAAGGCGCTCGCCGGGTACGAGGCCGGGTAAATCAATCCTCAGGTACGCCAAACCGGCGGACTGCTGCCGAGTTGGGCAGCCGGAAGCGACCAGTGCATCGGGACGTGCTGGATGCTCACCGGCGGATTCAAACGCCGTGCGCCGCCCCACGGTGTCGCTTCGATTGCTTCCGCCACATCGCGGGGCGACTCCGGCGACAAGGGGGGCTCATCATCGCCGGCTCCGAGGTCGAGGAGCAGCTTCGCCGTGCGCGCGAGAGAAAGCCGCGCGGCAAGGCCGCGGCCCGTCGCAGGGCGCCGCACCAGGCCGCGGATGGCAGCCGCGGCGGCGAGATAGCCCGTGGCATGATCGAGCGCCTGAACGGGCAGCGGGACGGGACGGTCGGCTCGCTGCCAGGACAAGCCCGCATCGGCGATACCGGCACTCATCTGAACGAGGCTGTCGAACCCGCGCCGCTCGGCCCAGGGCCCCGACCAGCCGTAAGCGTCGAGGCACACATCGATCAGGCCGGGGGCGAGCGCGCGGCGGCGAGCCGCGCCGAACCCGAGCCGCTCGAGCGCCGAGGGGCGATAACCGTGAACCAACACATCGGCCCCGGCGAGCAGGGACTCGAAGGCCGTGCGCCCCGTGGAGCTGTGCAAATCGAGGCGCGCGCAGCGCTTGCCGACCGTGACCTCGGGGACGACGCCGGGCTCGCTCCAGTCCGGCGGATCGATTCTCAATACGTCGGCTCCGTAGCCCGCGAGGAAGCGCGTTGCGACGGGGCCGGCGAGCACACGGGTGAGGTCGAGCACGCGTACTCCGGCGAGGGGACGTGTCGCGTCGGGCCGACTGATTGATTCGGGCCACCGGCCGCTTGGAACGCGCTCATCACTCTCATCAAAATAGATCAGGGGCTCTGCCGCGACGGCGCGCCCCTGCGGGTGATCGCTCCATTCAGCCGCCGATCGCATCTCCGCCGCGCAGCCGCCCGCCTGCACGATCGAGGCTTCCAGCTCGCCTTTGCACCACGTGGCAACGCGCTGCGCTGCGGCCCGCGCATCGTCACAACGGCCCAGTACCCGCTCCGCCGCCGAACGATGGCGCGGCGCGTTGGTATGCAGCCTGATCCAACCATCTTTGGCGCGGTAGTCGCCCATGATGGGGTCGCGAGCAGGCGGCAAAGTCCAGCCCATCGGGCGGATCGACAGATCGAACCACATGGAGGCGAGGCGCCGGTCGACGCGGATCGCGGGCGGCTCGCTTCCGAGCGCCCACGCGAGCTCCACGACGGAGAGCCCCGCAGCCGCAATCGCCGCGCTTGCGAGGTCTGTTACCGCAAAGCACGACGGCAAGACGCCATCCCCGGTGAGCTGCAGAGTCTCGAGCGCGGCGAGACTGCCGCCGAGCTCGGTCCAGACGGACTCGACGACAGATGGCGCCTCGAGCGACACGCTCAATCCGCCGCAGTCTCGGCTCGCGCGCGCTTCGGGGTCCGCAGCGTCGCCTGCGCGAGCGTACAGGCGACCACCCCGCATGCGGCGATGCCCGCGACCATCGGCAGGGGCGTGCCATTCGACGAGGCGCCGGCGAGCAGCATCACGATTGCGCCCGTCGCGAATTGCAGCGTGCCCATGAGCGAGGAGGCGGTGCCTGCGACCGGGCCGTGATCCTCGAGTGCGAGCACCGTCGTCGTCGGGAGCACCATTCCGAGAAAACCGAAGCCCACGAACAGCAGGACCGCGAGCACATCCAGCCGATCAACGCCCGAGACGTAGAGCCCGAGCAGGGCGAGAAGCACGAGCGCGAAGCCGGCCGCCGCGCGGCGCACGAGCGCGCGGAGCCCGATGCGCTGCGCGAGCCACGCATTCGCCTGAGCCGTCGCGAAGAACGAGGCGGCATTGAGCGAGAAGACGAGGCTGAAGAGACGCGGCGAGAGATGGTAATGATCGATCAGCACGAACGGCGAGCTCGAAAGATAGACGAAAAAGCTCGAAAGGCCGAAGGCGCCGGTGAAAACGAGGCCGAGAAAGCTCCGGTCGCGCAGCAATTGTCCGTAGGCGGCGAGCGTGCCGGCGATCCCGACGCGTTGCGCGCCGACCCGCGCGGCGGCCGGGCGCGTCTCGCGCAGCGTCGTGAGGATGCCGAAGCCGATGAGTGCGGCCGTGAACACCACCCAGAACACGCCGCGCCAGCCCACCGCCTGGATGACCAAGCTGCCCGTGAGCGGCGCGAGGATGGGCGAGATGCTGAAGACCAGCATCAGCATCGACATGAGCCGCGTCGCCTCGACGCCCGTGTGCAGATCGCGCACGACTGCGCGGGGAATCACCATGCCCGCGCACGCGCCGAGCCCTTGCGCAAAACGGAATGCCGTCAAGGCCCCGATTCCGGGTGCGAGGGCGCAGCCGAGGCTCGCACCGGAGAAAAGCGCAAGCCCGAAATAAAGCGGCGGCTTGCGTCCGAACCGGTCCGAGAGCGGCCCGAAAATGGGCTGCCCGAGGCTCACCGCGACGAAAAAGGCGATGAGCGTGAGCTGCACCGCGCCCGGACCGGCGCGAAGGCTCGCGCCGATCGACGGGAGCGATGGCAGATACATATCGATCGCAAACGGGCCGATGGCTGCCAGCAGCCCGAGCGTGATCGCATCACGGAGGAATCGAGTTCTCATGGTTGCGACGCCACGCAGGGCACGTACCGGCTGCGCGCGAGGCTCGCAGCGCGCCGGGTCGCGGGACGGCGGGCGAATCTTAGCGGGATGTGCCGGGGCCGCTCAGCACGAAGATCGCGAGCCGCCGCTCTGCGGTTCTAGCTGCTCTTGACGACCTCGCAGCGCTGGTGCGACTTCTTGAGTGTCGCACAGGCAGCCTTCGCCTCGTCCTCGCTCATCGGTGAGGAGCGGATGTGGTTCAGCTTGTCCGGAGGGTTGGCCGGAACTACGACCACATCGTGCAGGACGTTGCCGAACTTGCGCTTCAGGCGCTCGCTCATGCGATCGGCCTCGGTGCGGCTGCGGTACGAGGCGAGCTGCACCTGGAAGTCGTTCTGCAGCTTTTGCAGCGCACCGCGGGCTTCGTCCGACTCGGGTCCGGTCGGATATTTCTGCAGGAATGCCTGGATTGCCGCGGGGGTGCCCTCGGATTGCGCAGACTTCCAGGCGATGGCTCGCTCGAAGCCGGTGATCCGGTCACGCGCCTCCTGCGCATGGGTTCCGTTCGGCTCGTTGTGCAGGTACTGCTCGAAGCTCTGCTGGGTGTTCGCATTCACTGCCGCCATCCAGGCCTGGTCGTCCTCGATCGCGTGGATGCGGCTGCGCGCCTCATCGGCGTGCTGCCCATTCGGGTGTTGCTTCAAGAAGTCCTGATAAGCCCCGGTGGTGTTGGCGGTTGTCGCCTGCTGCCAGTCGGCCTCGATGGAGCTGCAAGCGATCAGAAACAGGCCGAGAAATACTGCGGTGACTCCGAGTCTCAACATGGGATGACGCTCCGCGGGGCCTATATGGCATACGCTACGATATGTCCCGTAATGCGCGCAAGGCGAACAAGGTCCGTGCTGCGCGGGGCCTCGGCTCCCGGCCGGCGCCGCATGCCTTCCAGCCGTCCGGGGCGGCCGCGGGATGGGCGCATCGA
>DASXNC010000257.1:0-1702 GCA_036495325.1 Steroidobacteraceae bacterium | reverse complement strand
GAGACTTGCCGGCGCGCGCAATTCGGGTGCCGCCCTCGTTGCGGCCGGCGAGACGCTCCATCGTCGATGGGACTTTGGGGATCTGCCCGAGCAGCGCCCAGTTGCGCACGGCGACATGCAGTTTCGCGTTTTCCCGGCGATTGAAGACCGCGGTCAGGGTGTCGCGCGCGTCGAAGCAGCGACCCAGGCCGAAGCCGAGGTGCTGATCCGGGAAGCCGTCGTGCGGCTGGCCGAGCTTGCCTTGCCGCAACAAGCGAAGGAGCTTCGCCGGCGAATCGCCGAGGATCGCGAGTTCGTCCTGCTCGTGCAGGGTCTCGAGCTCGATCGGCCCCTGCCCGATGCAGTCGCTCACCGCGTCTTTGCGGAGTGCTTCGTTCCCGCGGACGCACTGCCGCCTCGCACGCGGGCCGCGTTCGAGGCGCTGATCGAGGCGCACCGCGCGGCGCTCGCCGAATCGTCGGACCGGGTGATCGCTGAGCTGCGCGCGACGCTCCAAGCGTGGCGGCTCGTCCGCGTGGCACGCGAGCAAATGCGCGGATTCGAGTCCGCGGTGGCTGACGTCGATGCGCAGCTTGCGGCTCTCATGCCGTCCGAGTTCATCGCGACGACGCCGGAGCCATGGCTCGCGCAGCTGCCCCGCTATCTCAAGGCAATCGCGCGCCGCCTCGAGCGCCTCCCGGGCCACGAGCGGCGCGACGCGGAGCTCGCGCGGCGCATCGCGCCGTTCGCGGCGGCCTGGCGCAAGCTAGCGCGTTCGGCCGAGCGTGCCCCACCGGCCGCGCAGCACTTCCGCTGGATGCTCGAGGAGTTCCGGGTGTCACTCTTCGCGCAGGACCTCGGCACTCGCATGCCGGTGTCGGAGAAGCGCCTCGCGGCGGAGCTCGCGGCGTTGCGGTGACAACTCGGTCCGCCCCGACGGCATCGGCGGCCCGGGCGGTTGCCAATCCGGGTTATTCGGTACAATCTTTTCGCGCTGCGCCGGAGGTGCCATGAGCGATTCCGAGACCCGCAACCCATCGCAGGACGGCTGTGCCTACGGGCGCACGCCGCAGCACTCGAACAAGCTCCTGACCGAAGTCGGTCCGGGCACCCCGCTCGGGGAGCTCATGCGCCGCTACTGGCATCCGGTCAGTCTCTCGGCCAAGCTCAAGGACCTTCCGCAGAAGGTCCGGATTCTCGGGGAGGATCTGGTTCTGTTCCGGGACCGCGCGGGCCGTGCGGGGCTTCTCTATCCGCGCTGCATGCATCGGGGCACCTCACTCTTTTATGGACGCACCGAGGAGCGCGGCATCCGCTGCTGCTATCACGGATGGCTCTTCGATGTGGAGGGCCGCTGCCTCGACCAGCCCTGCGAGCCCGACGGCGGACGCCATCGCGATGCTGCGCGGCAGCCCTGGTATCCCGTCGAGGAGCGGTACGGGTTCGTGTTCGCCTATCTCGGCCCGTCGGAGAAAAAGCCCGTCCTGCCCCGCTACGACAATCTCGAGAACATCGCACCTGGCGAGAAGCTCTGGTCGAGCTACGGCGGCTTCGGTTCGACGGGCGACAGCAGCCTGTCGGTCGTTCCTTACAGCTGGCTGCACATGAACGACAACGTAATGGACACCTTCCACGTGCAGGTGCTGCACTCGACCTTCAGCGTCGTGCAATTCCATCCGCAGTTCGCTCTCATGCCGAAGGTCGATTTCTTCCAGACGGAGAA
>DASXNC010000256.1:0-2163 GCA_036495325.1 Steroidobacteraceae bacterium | reverse complement strand
AGCAGCTGCAGCGCGCGCGGCGCCGCGCCATCGAGACGCGGGTGCTCGGCCCGGACGATGCGCTGCCGCCGGAGCGCGATCTCGCCCAGGGACTGCGCATCTCGCGCATCACGGTGCGCAAGGCGATCGACGGCCTCGTGGGCGAGGGCATGCTGATGAGGCGGCAGGGCTCGGGTACTTTCGTCTGCGCCCGCTTCGAGAAGAACTTCTCCAAGCTCACTTCGTTCTCCGAGGACATGCGTGCCCGCGGCCGCAATCCGCGGAGCGTGTGGCTCAAGCGATCCACCGGGGCCGTGACGCCGGAGGAGGCGCTCACGCTGCGATCGAGCCCCGGAACGCCCGTTTACCGATTTCACCGCATCCGTTTCGCCGACGACGTGCCGATGTGCCTGGAGTACGCGACCGTGCTCGCCGCCTCCCTCCCCTCGCTCGAGGCGGTCGACAGCTCGCTGTACACGGCGCTCGAGCGCGCCGGGAATCGACCGGTGCGCGCATTGCAGAGACTGCGGGCCGTGCTGTTCACCGCCGAGCAGGCGGAACTCCTCAAGGCCGCGGAGCGGGACGCGGGCCTGCTCGTCGAGCGCGTGGGATTTCTGAAGGACGGACGCGCTGTCGAGTTCACGCAGTCTTACTTTCGCGGGGACACATACGACTTCGTCGCCGAGCTCGCGGATGCGACCTGAGTCCACCGCGATGTTCCGCGAAGCGGCCGAGGCGCCGGAGGCGGTCGCTCGCCAGCTCGATGCGAACCGGGAACGCATGCGGCGCGTGGGACTGGCGCTGCGCGAATGTCCGCCGCGCGTCGTCGTAACCTGTGCCCGCGGCAGCTCCGATCATGCGGCAACGTTCGCCCGCTACCTGATCGAGACGCGCACGGGAGTGCTCACCGCCTCGACGCCGCCGTCTGTCAGCTCGGTATACGGCGTTCGGCGCGATCTGCGAGGTGTGTTGTTCCTGGCGATCTCGCAGTCGGGCGCGAGCCCCGACCTCGTGGCCGCGGCACGCTCCGCGAAGGAAGCCGGCGCGCGCGTGCTGGCTCTTGTGAATGCCGCCGGCTCGCCGCTTGCCGAGACAGCGGATCACATCATCGCCCTCGATGCGGGCCTCGAGACGAGCGTCGCGGCGACCAAATCGTACATCGCAACGCTCGCGGCCCTCGTCCATCTCGTGTCGCGCTGGACGGGCGACGAGGCGCTGCTCGCCGCGCTCGAGGACGTCCCGGCAGCGCTCGCCTCAGCGTGGGAGCTCGACTGGAGCCCGGCGCTCGCAGCTTTCGAGCGCGCCTCGAGTCTCTATGTGCTCGGCCGCGGCCTCGGGCTCGGAGCTGTTGAGGAGGCGGCGCTCAAACTCAAGGAGACCTGCGGAGTGCATGCGGAAGGTCTGAGTGCCGCCGAGGCGCGCCACGGACCGATGGCGCTCGTCCGCGAGGGGTTTCCCGTCCTGATTTTCACGCAGAACGACGCGACACGCGCCGGCGTGCTGTCGATCGCAGCCGAGTTCGCCGCGCACGGCGCGCGCGTGCTCATTGCCGGCGGCTCCGAGGCGCACCGTTTCGGTTTCCGCAGCGATTTCGGGAGCAATGCGACGAGCGGCCCCGTTGCTCTGCCCCTCATCGAAGCGCATCCCGCCATCGAGCCCATGCTGTTCATTCAGCGCTTTTATCGCCTCGCCAATGCGCTCGCACTCGCGCGCGGACTCGATCCCGACCACCCGCCCCACCTCGCCAAGGTCACGGAGACGGTTTGATGCCGACCGCGCTTGTCAACGGCCGGGTCCTGAGCGGCGATCGATTTCTCGAGCACCGCGGCGTACTGCTCGAGGGCGGGCGCATTCTCGAGCTCGTCGCCAAGGACGATCCGCGATTGAATGGGCTCGAGACGCACGATTTGCAGGGACAGCTGCTGCTGCCGGGCTTCCTCGACACGCAGGTGAACGGCGGCGGCGGCGTTCTGTTCAACGATGAGCCGAGCATCGAGGCGATCGCGAAGATCGGGCGCGCGCACCGCCGTTTCGGCACGACGGCCTTTCTGCCAACGCTCATCAGCGACGACCTCGACGTGGTCGCACGCGCGATCGCCGCGGTGCGAGATGCCATCGCCGCCGGAGTGCCCGGCGTGCTGGGCATTCACATCGAGGGCCCCTTTCTCAATGCCGCGCGGCGCG